>CAYQNV010000137.1:0-2248 GCA_964418975.1 uncultured bacterium
CGCGATGAGCGCCGGCGGGCTGTCGCCGATGGGCGATCCGTTGGCCACGTTGCCGCCCATGGTGCCGGCGTTGCGCACCTGCACGGCGCCGAGCCGGCTGCTGGCATTCGTGGGCTACCTGTGGCTCATCAGCCAGTGGAAGGAGATGGCGCGCGTGCTCGGGTTCCACGGCGCCGAGCACAAGGCCATTCACGCACTCGAGGCGGGAGCGCCGCTCACGCCCGAGAGCGTGCAGACGTTTCCGCGCCTGCACCCGCGCTGCGGCACCACATTCCTGTTTCTCGTGGTGCTGGTGAGCATCGTGGTGTTCACGTTCATCGGCAAACCCACGAACTTGGCGCAGCACCTGCTTCGCATCGCCTGCATGCCGATCATCGCGGGCGTGGCGTTCGAGTTCATCCGGCTCTCGGGCAAGCACTTCGACAAGCCGATCGTGAAAGTACTCGCCTGGCCCGGCATGCAGTTCCAGCTGTTGACCACGCGCGAGCCCGACCTCGACATGTGCGCTGTTGCCATCGCCTCTCTGCAAAAGGTCATGGGCGACCCGGCGCTCGAGGCCGCCCGCCGCGCCGGCGGTGTGAAGGAAGTGAGCTTCGTGCAGTGATGGACAGCACCATGCTGCAGGCGCTCGCGCGCGTGGAAGCGCGTTTCGCCGAGCTCGACCGCCTGCTCGCCGAGCCCGACGTGGCGCGCGACCCGAGGAAGCTCCGCGACCTGTCGCGCGAGCGCGCCCGGCTCTCTCGCACGGTCGCGGCAGCGGGCGAATATCGCCGGGTGCAGCAGACGCTCGCCGACGATCGCCAAGCGATCGCCTCGGGCGACGCCGAGCTCGCCGAGTTGGCGCAGGCCGAGATCCCGGAGTTGGAGACGCGTGAGGCCACGCTCGCGGCCGAGTTGAAGAAGCTCCTGCTGCCGCGCGACCCGGACGACGACAAGAATGTCATCGTCGAGATCCGCGGCGGCGTGGGCGGCGAGGAGGCGGCGCTGTTCGCAGCCGACCTCTATCGCATGTACAGCAAGTACGCCGAGGGCAAGCGCTGGAAGCAGGAGGTGATCACGATCACCGAGGCCGAGGCCGGTGGCTACAAGGAGATCATCTTCACGCTCGAGGGCGACGGCGTGTACCGCGACATGAAGTTCGAGTCGGGCGTGCACCGCGTGCAGCGCGTGCCGGCCACCGAGGCCTCGGGCCGCATCCATACGTCCGCTGCCACGGTGGCGGTGCTGCCCGAGGTGGAGGAGGTCGATGTCGAGGTGGCTGAAAAGGACCTGCGCGTGGACGTCTACCGCGCCGGCGGCCCGGGCGGACAGGGGGTCAACACCACCGATTCGGCCGTGCGCATCACCCACCTGCCCACCGGACTGGTGGTGACCTGCCAGGACGAGCGCTCGCAGATCAAGAACCGGGCGAAGGCCATGAAGGTGCTGCGCGCGCGGCTCTACGACCTGAAACTTCAGGAAGCGCAGCAGAAGCAGGCCGCGACGCGCAAGTCACAGGTATCGAGCGGCGACCGGAGTGCCAAGATCCGCACGTACAACTTCCCGCAGAGCCGCGTGACCGATCACCGCATCGGGTTCACGACCCACGCGATCGACGACTTCATGGCCGGCGACATCAGCGCCATGGGCGAGGCGCTGGTCGAGGCCGACGCGGCGGAGAAGCTGGCGGAGCTGGCGGGGCAGTAGCGGGTGTATCCTCCGCGCCCGGAAGGGGGGCTGACGCATGAAATGTCCCTACTGCGGCACCGCCGTCACACGCGGCGACACCGCCTGCTCCCAGTGCGAAGCACGGATTGCCTGGGTGGGCGAGGAAGCCGAGTTCGAGGTGCCCGAGAGTTTCGTTCCCGTCTTCGTCGCGTACGATCCGGCGATGCTTCCCGTCGTCGAGTCGCTGCTGAGTGCCAACGGCATCCCGTTCGTGATTCCGAACGACACCACGCAGGATTTCATGGGTCTCGGCCGGCTCGGCGTGGGGTACAACGCGATCACGGGGCCCCCGGTGGTCAAGGTGCCGGGCGAACATGCCCAGGCGGCGAGCGAACTGATCGCGAGCATCGCGGAGGCACCACCCGAAGCGCCCGCACCCGAGGACTGATCAGAGCCTATCGTCGGCCCAAGCGGATTCTCGCACTTCGCGCGACGTGGACGAGGCGACAGCCGAAAATTCGAATCCTTCCGAGTTGAGCGGGCCCTGTCCGGGAGCCTTGGAGGTTGGATGCGCAAGGACCTTGGCTTCAATCTGATTCTC
>CAYQNV010000138.1:0-5044 GCA_964418975.1 uncultured bacterium
GCTCGTCGAGGTTCTCGTGGTAGACCTCGTTCACCTGCAGACACGGTGCGCCGCCACACGCCGCCAGGCACTCGACGCGCCGCAGCGTGAAGCGGCCGTCCGCTGTGGTCTCGCCGTGGCCAACGCCAAGCTTCTGCTCGAGATGCTTGAACAGGCGATCCGCCCCCATCAACGAGCACGACAGCGTCATGCACACTTGCAGATGGTGCCGGCCGACGGGCTTCAAGTTGAACATGGTGTAGAACGAGGCGATGCCGAACACCTCGGACTCGGGCAGCCCTACCGACTCGGCCACCAGGCGCAACGCAGCCGGCGGCAGCCAGCCCCACTCGCGCTGCGCGATCCACAGCACCGGCATCACGGCGGAGCGCTTGACCGGGTAGCGCGCCAGCGCGTCGGCCACATCGGCCTTCGCCTTCTCCGACCACGCGAGCGTGGCCGGACCCTCGACGGGCATGACCGTGCCATGGCTCATGCGAGCCTCTTCGCTTCGCTCATCGCGAGCCCCTTCGCTTCGCTCATCGGTCGATCTCCCCGAGCACGATGTCGATGCTGCCGATCGCCGCGATGACGTCGGCCACCAGCTTCCCCTGCACCATCACGGGGAGCGCTTGCAGATTGACAAACGAGGGCGAGCGCACCTTCATGCGCCACGGTCGCGACGAGCCGTCGCTCACGAAATAGAAGCCCAGCTCCCCCTTGGGCGCCTCGACCGCCTGGTAGGCCTCGCCCACCGGCGGGAAGAACCCGTGTGCCACGATCTTGAAGTGATGGATCAAGGCCTCCATCGAGGTCTTCACCTCTTCCCGGGGAGGCAGTACGTATTTGAAGTCGCGCAGGCGGTACTCGCCCTTCTCGCCCATCTGCCTCACGCGCTGGATGGCCTGCTTGGCGATGCGCGTGGACTGGCGCATCTCGGCCACGCGCACCGAGTAGCGGTCGAACGCGTCGCCGTTCTTTCCCAGCGGCACCTCGAAGTCGTACCTCTCGTACCCGGAGTAGGGCTCGCTCTTGCGAAGGTCCCAGTTCACGCCCGAGCCGCGCAGCGACGGTCCCGTCACGCCCCACGCCAGCGCTGCTTCGGCGGACAGCGGTGCGACGCCCACGGTGCGCGCGCGCCAGATCGGGTTCTTCGTGAGCAACGACTCGTACTCGTCGATGTGCGCGGGCATCTCGTCGACGAACTTCTCGCACCGATCGAGGAAGCCTTCGGGGATGTCCATCGCGAGGCCGCCGACCCTGAAGTAGCTCGCGGTCATGCGCGCGCCGCTCACCATGTCGTAGATGGACAGCACCTTCTCGCGCTCGCGGAAGCAGTACCAGAACACGGTGAGCGCACCGATGTCGATGGCGTGCGTTCCCAGCCACACACAGTGGCTGCTGATGCGGGTGAGCTCGGTCAACAGAACGCGGATGGCTTGCACCCGTTCCGGCAGCGTCACGCCCAGCAGCTTTTCGGCCGACAGACACAACGCCAGGTTGTTGCTCATCGGCGACAGGTAGTCCATGCGGTCGGTCTGCGGGATGGACTGTGTGTAGGTCTTGTACTCGGCCTGCTTCTCCATGCCCGTGTGCAGGTAGCCGATGATCGGCTTGCAGCCGACCACGTTCTCGCCGTCCAGCTCCAGGGCCACCCGCAGCACGCCGTGCGTGGAGGGGTGCTGCGGCCCCATGTTGAGCGTCATGGTCTCACTGCGCACGGTAGCGGACCTTCTTGGGCGCCAGCTTCTTCAGGCCGGGCGAGGGCACCGTGCGCCCCGGCGTGTTGTGCGTGAACGCCACTTCCTCGTAGCCCAGGGGCGAATCCTTGCGCAGCGGCCAGCCCACCCAGTCCTCGGGCAGCAGGATGCGGGTCATGTCCGGGTGACCGGTGAACGTCACCCCATAGAAGTCATACGCCTCGCGCTCGTGCCAGTTGGCGGTGGGCCACACGCCGCACACGGTCGGCACGCGCGGCTGCTCCTCGCTCACGCGCACTTTCAGCGTGAAGCGAGCCGCATGCTTCACCGACAGCAGGCCGTAGACGCACTCGAAGCGCGGCACGCGCGGCAGGTAGTCCACGCCTCCCATCCACGACAGCACCTCGAAGCCGCACTCCGGGTCGTCGCGCAGGAACGTGCACACCTCGACCAGCTTCTCGGCGGGCAGGTAGAGCGTGAAGTCGCGCACCGCCTCACCCGTCTGGCGTTCGAACGCCACTGCGGGGAAGCGCTCGCGGAGTCGTTGCTCGACTTGTTCGGGAGCCAGGGGCACTAGGCGACCCCCTTGCGCGACGACTTGGTCGCCTTCCTCGCCGCCTTGCGCGGGAACGGCCCGATCTCCACGCGCGAGGTGAGGATCTTCTCCTGGAGCTTCATGATGCCGTGCAGCAGGCTCTCGGGCCGCGGCGGGCAGCCGGGCACGTACACGTCCACGGGCACGATCTTGTCCACGCCCTGGAGGATGGCGTAGTTGTTGAACACGCCGCCGCACGAGCTGCACGCGCCCATGGCGATCACCCACTTGGGGTCGGGCATCTGGTCGTAGAGTTGGCGCAGCACCGGCGCCATCTTGATGCTCACGCGGCCGGCCACGATCATGAGGTCGGCTTGGCGAGGGCTGCCGCGAAACACCTCGGCGCCGAAGCGCGAGACGTCGAAACGCGGGCCTGCGATGGCCATCATCTCGATCGCACAGCAGGCGAGACCGAAGCCCAGCGGCCAGATGGCGTTGGCGCGCGCCCAGTTCACCACGCTCTCGACGGTGGTGAACACGATGCCGCGCTCGAGTTCCTCGCGGAAGCGGTCCTCCTCACTCATCGGCATGACCAGTTCGGACGCCGGCGGGGCACCCGCCGGAACGGCGGGTCCCGGGACTGACTGGGCGAGAGTCCTGAACGGGTTGTCGCGGGGGTCGGTCATGGGCGGGGTCCCGGGGTCATTCCCACTCGAGCGCGCGCTTCTTCAAGAGGTAGAGGTAGCCGATCAACAGGATGACGATGAACAGCACCATCTCGATCAAGCCATAGAGCCCGAGCTGGTGGAAAGCGACGGCCCACGGGTAGAGGAACACCGCTTCGATGTCGAACAGGATGAACAGCACCGCCACCATGTAGAACTTGATGTTGAAGCGGCCGCGGGCGTCGCCCACCGGGTCCACGCCGCACTCGTAGGCGGCCACCTTCTCGGGAGTGACTCGACGCGGCACGATGATCGAGGAGGCCCCGATCGTCACCGCGCCGAAGCCCAATCCGACCGCCACGAATAGCAGGACTGGCAGGTATTCGAGCATGCCGAGCGTCATCCTCCGTGCAGAGGCGCATGATGCGCCCTCGAACACCGCAACCTACGCGGACCGCCAGAAAGCGTCAAGCCTCTGTGGCGCTTGAATCAATGCAACTTCTTGATCGCCTCCGTGAGCGCCGGAACCACCTCGAACAGGTCGCCGACCAGACCGTAATCCGCCACCTTGAAGATAGGTGCGTCGGCGTCCTTGTTGATGGCGACGATGCAGCGCGACGACGACATGCCGGCCAGGTGCTGGATCGCACCGGAGATGCCGACCGCCACGTAAAGCTTGGGGCTCACCGTCTTACCGGTCTGCCCCACTTGGTCGCCGTGTGGCCGCCAGCCGGCGTCCACCACGGCACGCGACGCGCCCACCGTGGCGCCGAGTGCTTCGGCCAGTTGCTCGACCAGCACGAAGTTCTCGGGACCCTTGAGGCCGCGCCCGCCCGACACGATGATCTCGGACTCGGTCAGGTCGGGCCGGTCACCCGTGGCGCCCGTGGTGCCGGTGACCACCGCGCGCGGCGCCGACGCGTCCCAGTCGAACGCGAGTGGCGCGATGGTTGCAGCTTTTCCAGCCTGCGGCTGGAGGGGTGCGAACACCTTGGGCCGAAGCGTGGCCATAGCCGGTGTGAGCGGGAAGGCGAGCTTCTCGAACGCCTTGCCTGCCATGACCGGCCGGCGTGCGACGAGCTTGCCGCTACTGGCGTCGAGCGCCGTGCAATCGGACGCTAGCCCCACGCCGAGGAGTGCCGCCACGCGCGGCGCCAGGTCCTTGCCGATGGACGACGCGCCGAACAAAACCAGCTTGGCACCCGTCACGCGCGCCGCGGCAGCGACCGCCGCGGCGTAACCGGCACCTTCGTAGTGCGCGAACACCTCGTGCTGGGCCATGAGCACATTCGCGGCGCCGGCTTCGCCGAGCGAGCCGAGCCCCGGGTCCGAGGCGCCGCAATAGACCGCCGTGACCGGTCCGCCGAGCGTGCTCGCCAATCGCGTCGCCTCGCCCAGCGCTTCGCGCGCCACCGACCGGATGTGCCCGTCGCGCTGTTCGATATAGACGAGGATGCTCATAGGATCTTGGCCTCCTCGCGCAATGCGCGGATCAGTTCAGGGATGGCGGCGACGCCCTCGCCCACGATGCGACCTGCCGCGCGCGGCGGCGGCATCTCGAGCGCCAGCCGTTCGAGGTGCGAGGCGCCGAGCTCGACGAGGCGCTCTTCAAGAACCTTCTTCTTCGCGGCCATGATGCCCTTGAGCGATGCGTAGCGCGGCTCGTTCAACCCCTTGTCGGTGGTGAACACGGCCGGCAGTGGCACGTCCACCAGTTCGCGCCCGCCCTCGATCTCGCGCTCGACCTTCGCGGTGGTCCCCGCCAGCTCGAACTTCGCCACCACCGACACACACGGCCGGCCGAGCAGCGTGGCGAGCATGGGGCCCACCTGCGCGCCATCGCCGTCCACGGCCTGCTTGCCGAGCCACACCAGCCCGGCATCGAGCGGGCGGATCGCGTCGGCCAGTGCCTTGGCCACCGCCAGCGAGTCCGGTGAGATGGCATCGCACTTCAAGTGCAGCGCGCGATCCGCGCCGAGTGCCAATGCGTTGCGAAGCGTCGACTGCACGCCGGTACCACCGAGCGAGACCACCAGCACCTCGCCTGCGCCAAGTTGTTCTTTCACCCGGAGAGCCTGTTCGAGCGCGAACTCGTCGTACGGATTCAGGATCATCGTGACACCCGCCGGATCGAGCGAACGGCCGTCAGCCGCCACCTTCACACG
>CAYQNV010000139.1:0-15450 GCA_964418975.1 uncultured bacterium
CCCCCCGCCCACCCTCCCCCCCTCTCTCCGCTGAACCCGCCGCCCCGCCCGGCCGATAAACCGGGTGAGTCCGTGTGCCGCTCGCCACCCCTATGCACCGGCAACCACTCACACCTCCGGACGCCCGAACCGTGAACGCAGAGGACGCCTTCTTCACTTCCAAGGAACGGAACGCCTTCGTCGCGACGACGCCTGCCACCCAGGTGCTCGACGCGCTGGAGCAGGGGCTCGCGCATGCCCTGCCGATCGTGTTGTTCTCGGGCGAGCCGGGCATGGGCAAGTCCGCCGTGATGCACGAGTCGGTGGCGCGCTGGAGCGACCGCGTGCATGCGGCCTGGCTCGACGTCACGGGTGTGCCCCACGACAAGTTCCTGATCGAGACCATTCGGCTGTTCGGCGGCCACGTGCGCGCGAGCGATGCGCGTCCGGAACAGGTGGGCCGATTCGCCCATGCGTTAAGCGCCGTACACGAAGGCGGGCACACACCGCTGTTGGTGGTAGACAACGCGCACCTGCTCGACACCGATTCGCTGGCCGAGCTGGGTCGCATGGAGAGTGCGGCGGCGGCCGCGGACCTGGTGTTGAAGCTGGTGCTGATCGGATCGCCGGCGATCGGTGGCGCACTCGCCGACGTCGCGCTCGAATCGCTGGTCACCCGCATCGGCATTCGCTGCCAGCTCGAGCCCATGTCGCAGGCGGACACGCGCGAGTACCTGGCGCATCGCGTCGAGGCCGCGGGCGGTGACAACGCGCACGGGTTCTCGAAGAAGGCCGCACGCGAGATCCACGCGGGAACGGGCGGTGTGCCGAGCCTGGTGAACGCGCTCGCGGACGAGGCGCAGCGCTGCGCCAATGCAACCGGCACCGCCATGGTCGGCCCGGAGCACGTGCGCGCGGTGATCGCCGCCGCGATCCGGGCGGAACCGCAGAGCGATCTCGCCGACGATGCCGAACTCGAAATTGACGACATGGCCGCGACCGCCGAGGCGCAGGCCGCCGCACAATCGCCGCCCGCCGCGGCCGCACCGCGCGCCGCGCTGCCCGAGAAGCCCAAGGTGATCGCCTCGCCCAAGCCCACGCCCATCCCGCCCTCAGCGGCGGCGCGCGTGCCGCCACCACCCACGCGCCGGCCGTCGCTGCCCATTCCGCAGGCGCCCGAACTCGACGCGTCGCATCCGCGCGTGCGCGACTGGGTGTCGCGCTTCACCGACGGCCAGCCGCCGCTCCAGTTCGGCGCGCGCATCAAGCTCCCGACCGCCGAGGCCGCGACGCTGTTCGAGCCGGCACCGCCGCCGCCGCCCAAAGCGCCGCTTCCCAAGGGAGGGCCCGCCGCGCCCGCGGCCACCCACTCCGGCTCCACTCGCTTCAAGCCGCCCGTGTGGCCTTTGCCGCAGAAGCCCGAGACGAGTCCGGCGCCGGCGCCGGAACCTGTCGCGATCGAACCGACGCACGAACCGGCCGTGCGCGCGCCCGAGCCCGAACCCGTCGTGCCGACTCCCGAGCCCGTTCCGGTGGCGCTCGAGGTGACGCCTGAACAGATCGCCCGTCCGCCGTTGGTGCTCGACGAGCCGCCCGCGCCGGCCACGCCAGAGCCTCCGGCACCGGTAGAAACCGAGCCCGCGCCGGAGCCGGCGCCCGAGTCAGCGCCCGAGGCCGAGCTCGAACCCGAGCTCGTTGCAGCAGCGCCCGAGTCGGAGCCAACTCCCGAACCCGAGCCCGTCGCAGCAGCGCCCAAGCCGATCGTCGCACCCGAGCCCGCGCGCGAATCGGCTGTCGCCCAAGCCGCGGCCGCGAGTGAGGCTGCGTCCGCTTTGAGCCGCAAGAAGCAGAAGGCCGCGGCGCGCAAGGCCGAGCGTGCGGCGCGCCGCGCTGCCGACGCGGCCGGGCGCGCAACCACCCAGGTCGCGAGCGCGCCCGAGCCGATCACGCTTGCCGCCGCGCACGTCTCGCCGGCGAGCAAACCCGCCGCGACCGAGCCGACGCGCGCGCCCGAGCCCGAGTGGGCCGCATCCGAGCGATTCAGCGATGGCCCGGCCTCGCCGCGTCATCCGCGCATGCTGGCCGCGGTCCTCTCTGGCGTCCTCATGCTGGGCATAGTGATCCTCGCGTTCGTGTTCGGACGTCGCCGCGCGTTCGATAAGTCATCCGATACGGCGACGCCCACGAGCACGGTGGCGCCGCAGGAGCAGGTGCCGGCACCAGCGGTGCCGACCACGGTGCCCGCCCCCAAACGCAAGCCGAGCGAACCTGTCGACGAGCCCGCGGTGAACGACGCAGCGCCCACCGATGGCGGTCGCTTCTGCCTGGCGGTGGGCACCTACCTGTTCGAGGACCGCGCCCGCGCGCAGTGCCGAGAGCTGACGCGTCGCACGGGCCAGAAGGCCTGGGTGGTGAGCGAGGGCAGCGGAGCCTCGCGGAACTATCGCATCCGGATCGGCAGCTATCGTAGCGAGGCCGCCGCCGTGCGGGCCGCGGACCGGCTGCTTACGCGCGGCCTGGTGAGCGAGGCGCTGGTCGAGCCGATCACGACTTCCGCTCGCCGTCGCTAGCGCGCTCGCCGCGGATCGGCTCGCGCACTGGTTGTCGGCGCGCCCCACCGCGATTAGCGTGCTCGTATGAACGCTCCCCGGGCCGTGCATGTCGTGTTTGGGGCCGGGCAGATCGGCACTCCGCTGGCCCAGCTCCTGGTGGAACGCGGTCATGAGGTGCGCGTGGTGCGACGCTCGCCGGGCACCGCCCCCGCGGGCGCGTCGCTCCACACCGGAGACGCCGCCGACGCCGCGTTCGTGAGCCGGGCCGCACGCGGCGCCGCGGTCCTCTACCACTGCATGAATCCGGTGTACTCGGCGAAAGTGTGGGCGCGCGAGCTGCCGCGATGGCGAGAATCGATCCTCGCCGCCGCAGCTAAGAACAGCGCGCGCGTCGTGCTGCTCGACAACCTCTACATGCTGGGACAGCCGCAAGGCCGCACGTTGAGCGAAGATTCGCGGATCATGCCGTTCGGTAGGAAAGGGGTGATCCGCGCTGGGGAATGGCTGGCGTGGCTCGAAGCGCACCATCGGGGCGATGCGCGCATCGTGTGCGGCCGGGCCTCCGACTTCTACGGCCCGGGCGCGACGCAGTCCTACTTCGGCGACGCGTTCATGCCCAAGGCGCTCGCGAGCGGCGTGGCGCAGACGCTGGTGCGACTCGACACGCCTCACACCTACCACTACACGCTCGATGTGGCCGCGGGGCTGGCGCAGTTGGGCGTGGCGAATGACGACGATTACGGGCGCTGGTGGATGCTGCCCGCCTCACCCGCCGAATCGACTCAGGCCATGGTGGACCGCCTCGGCGCGGCACTCGGTCAGCGACTGAGGGTGCAAGCCATGCCGGCGATGGCGCTCACGGCCCTCGGCTGGTTCGTCCCCATGCTGCGCGAGCTGAGCGAGATGGCCTACCAGTGGCAGGAGGCGTTCGTGACCGACGACCGGGCCTTCCGCGCTCGGTTCGGGGCTGGCGCCACGGCGCTCGACGACGGCGCTCGCACCATGGTCGCCTGGGCGCGCCAGCACTACGCCGCGCGCGCCCGCGCCTGACCGGCCCGCGCCGGTCCCGGCTGTGGCTGCTTCGCGGGCCTCCGGCCCGCCCCGCACCCCGATTCACCCTCGATTCCGGCCATGGGCGCGCCGATAACCCCATGGGGTGTCGCTTCGCCCCCCGAACCCGGCCCCATGCGAACGACCGCGCGAGGACCCGAACGCGTGCCCGCCGAATCCCCGACACCCGAACCCAACCCCCGGAGCCCGTTCCTCACCACGGCCCCGGCGATCGACGCGCTCGCCCGGCTCGACAAGGGCCTCGGCGCGCGCAAGCCGTTGGTCGTCCTGACGGGCGAGCCCGGCATGGGCAAGACCATGCTCGCGCGCGAGGCGATCCGGCGCTGGAGCGAACGTGCCACGGCGGTGCTGCTCTCGGATCCGCATCTCGAGGCAGCCTCGCTGTCGGGCACGTTGCTGGCCCTGTTCGGCGGCAGCCCCAAGCCGGGCTCAAGCCCACTCGCGTCGCATGAGCGACTGCTCGAGACGTTCGCCAACGTCACCGCAGGCGGACGCGTGGCGGTGCTGGTGGTGGACGACGCCCACACGCTCACCGACGACGTGCTGGTCGAGTTGCAGCGCGTCACCGACAAGGCAGCACAGCGCCAGTGCCCGCTCGAGGTGTTGCTGGTGGGGCTGCCCACGCTGGCCACACGACTCGACGACGCGCCACTCGCCGCGGTGCGCGAACAGGTGGCGGCGCGCATCGCGCTGGCACCCCTCTCGACGCACGACACGCGGCGCTATCTCCTACAACATCCCACCGAGACCGGCGCGTCGGGTGCGGGACTCTTTTCGCGCAAGGCCAGCCGCGACATCCACGCCGCCGCGCGCGGCGTGCCGCGCGACATCGAGGCGATCGCCTCCGAGGCGGCACGGCGCGCGGCGCGCGCGGGGGTGGCCACCGTCTCGCCCGAGCACGTGCGTGTGGCGGCTCAGGCGATTCGTGGTCGCCGGATGCCCGCGGCGACGCGGCCTCTGGCCGCTGGCGAGGCTGCGAAGGGGCCGCCGCCGCGAGCCGCACAGGCCAATGGTGGCGCCAAGGCTGCGACGCCGCCGGCGCAGCCCAAGCCCGCAACGCCACCCGCCCCCGCTTCGAAGCGCGCTCCCGCGACCAAGGCCGCCGGCGAACTCGAGGACGATGGCACGTTCACCCCTTCGAACGACCCCCGCGTCAAGGACTGGGTGGCGCGCTTCGGCGGCTCGGGCGTGCGCTTGGGCGCCCAGCACGCCCCGCGCGACTGGAGCGAGGTCGAGGACGTGCCGGTCGATGCGTCCGAGGCTCAGCTTGCCGAGGCCTCCGAGCGCGAGTCCGGCGCGGCCGCCACAGCCGGAGGCCGTGAGCGAGCCAGATTCCCACCGCCGCGTGCGTTGCCCACGAAGAAGGGCCCGGTGCTGGGACGGCGCCGCAGCTCAAACCTCGGCTGGCAGGGAGTCGCGCTGGTGGTACTGATGGCGGGCCTCGCGATAGTGCTCGCGCAACGCCGCGGCGTGCGTGCGACCGACCCCGAACCTGACACCAACACAGCCGAGATCATCGCGCCGCCGGAGTCGAACGCCGAGCCTGACGAGCGCGCCGAGCGTGCCGTCGCGCCCACGCCCGCGCCGCGACCGCGACGTGTGCCTCGCAATGCTGCTCCGGTGCGCATGGTCCAGGACCAAGCCCCCGCGCGTGTCATCCCTGACGAGGTCCTCGAGCAGGTCGTACCCGACGCCGCTCCCGAGCGCGCCTCCATTCCCGCGCTCCCCGCACCCGGAACGCACTACACGATCGCGGTGGGCACGTACCTGAGCGCCGACATGGCTAAGGCCGAGAAGGCGCATCTTGCCCGCCTGACCCGGCACCGCGTCTGGGTGAACAAGCGCGCGGTCGACGGGGTCAAGACCTACCGCATCCAGATCGGCAGGTTCGAGTCGGTGGAAGAGGCCGAGGCGGCGGCGCAGGCGCTACTGCGGCGCGGACTCCTGCGCGATGCGCAGGTGGTGGAGTTGCCGGCCACGCGCTAGCGCGGCTCCAATCGCCGCGCCGGGCCCGACCTTCCACCGGTCGTCGTAGGATGGGAAGGCTCGTCGTGGCGTGAAAGCGGGCCCAAGCTAATGATCGGGAATATTCGGGCTCGGTCCTCCGTCTTAGTGGTCGAGGGATGGCCATGAGACCCGATATCCGCGCTTCACCCCCGACTTCCTCGCCTTCATGCGACGGATCATGCCGCCGCATCGGCATGCCGAACTTGTCTTCTCGATCGCGATCACCGCCCGCAAGCCGAGTTGACTGAGGGACCCGATATCAGACAGGAAGGGAGAGATGCGATGCGCAAGACCATGCTGTTCGTAGCTGCCGCTCTCGTTGCCGTAACGGTGACCGAGGCCTTCGGCGATCAGACGAGCGTCATGCCGCCCAGCCACGGTATCTTCGCCCCGGGCGACATCAAGTGGGTGGACGCGGCACCGAGCCTGCCCTCCGGCGCGAAAATGGCGGTGCTCAAGGGGGATCCGAGCAAGGAGGACATCTTCGTGCTGCGGTTGAAGCTGCCCGCAGGCTTCCGGATCATGCCGCACTGGCACCCCGCGTATGAAAACATGACCGTCATATCCGGGGAGGCCAACATCGGACTGGGCGATGTCTTCGACAAGACCAAGGGAGTGAAGATCCCCGCCGGCGGCTTCGGCTATATTACGCCGCAGATGCACCACTTCTTCTGGGTGGACGGGGAGACGGTTATTCAGGTCCACGGCGTGGGTCCCTGGCAGCGCTACTTTCTCAATCCCGACGACGACCCGCGAAGAATGACCTCCAAGAAGTAGCGTGATGCTGTTCGTTGGAGCGCGTACGGATCCGCGGAGCGTCGGCCTGAACGAGCACTACGTGCGCGAGTGCCTGGGCGCCATGGTCACGGCGGGCGTGGTCGAGGTCGAAGGGAGCAATGGAAGCGAAGTCTGACGGCGGTGACGACCTCGCGACGAGGCTGACGGATCGGTACGATCGGGAGGCGCACGCCTACCGCGAGTTATGGGCTCCGATCTTACGCATCGCGGCGCTGCGTCTCCTCCGCGAACTCACGGGCGGGCGGGCTGAGCGAGTTCTTGATGTCGGGACCGGAGTCGGTGCGCTGCTGCCGGACCTGTGCGGCGCATTCCCTGGCGCCCTCGTCCTGGGGGCCGACCGTTCCCACGGGATGCTGGCCCTCGCACCACGGCGGTTGAACCGCGCCGTCATGGACGCGCGACAGCTCGCGCTTCCGCCCGGGAGCGTGGATCGCGTCCTACTGGTCTTCATGCTGTTTCACCTGGAGAACCCGGGGGCCGGCCTGCGCGAGGCGCGCCGCGTGCTGCGTGCGGGGGGTCAGGTGGGGACGTTGACCTGGGCAGGAGAGCTTGAGTCCAAAGCGACGCACATTTGGAGCGAGTGTCTCGATGCACACGGCGCCATCGGCCCCGACCCGGCCACCGAGGCGCGTCACGATCAGGTCGACACTCCCGAGAAGCTGGAAGCGCTGCTCCGCGGCGCCGGATTCACCGCCCCACGATCGTGGGAAGATGAGCTGGTCTGCACGCTCGACGCGGAGCATCTGCTTCGCCTGAGGACAAGCCTCGGGTCCTCCAAGCCGCGGTTTGACAGCCTCACCCCAGAAGCTCGCGCGGCCTGCCTGGCGGACGCACGTCGCCGGATGAACCTGCTGGGGCCCGACGACTTCATCGCCCGAGGGAGGGTTGTGCACGCGGTCGCGCTCGCTTGACGGACGACGCTCGCGTGACGCCTCACCTACGGCCGTGGCGGGGGCGCCTACTCCTGCACGCGCTGCACGCGCGCGCCCAACTGCGTGAGCTTTTGGTCGAACCGCTCGTAGCCGCGGTCCAGGTGATAGATGCGCGAGATGCGCGTCTCGCCGTCGGCGACCAGCGCGCCCAGCGCCAGTGCCGCGCTCGCGCGCAGGTCGGTGGCCATCACCGGTGCTCCCGAGAGGCGCTCCACGCCCCGCACCACCGCAACGTTGCCCTTCAACTCGATCTTGGCACCCAGGCGCGTGAGCTCGGGCACGTGCGAGAAGCGGTCCAGGTAGATGGTGTCCTCGATCACACTTGTGCCGCTTGCGATCGCGGCCACCGCCATCATCTGGGCCTGCATGTCGGTGGGGAATCCCGGGAATACCTGCGTGGTCACGTCCACCGCCTCGGGCCGGCCACGGCCGGTCACGGTGACTTCGTCGCGCTCGCGCACCACGGTGGCGCCGACTTCTTCGAGCTTTCGGAGACTCGCCTCGAAGTGGTCGGGAATCACGCGCTCGAGCGTGATGCTGCCGCCGGTCATCACGGCCGCGGCCGCGAATGTGGCGGCCTCGATGCGGTCGGGGATGATGGTGGTGTCGATGGGGCGAAGCTCTTTCACGCCCTCGATGACCAGTCGGCGCGAACCCAGTCCGGTGATGCGGGCGCCGCACTGCACCAGCACCTCACCCAGCACGGTGATGTCGGGCTCGATGGCCACGTTGTCCAACACAGTGGTGCCTTGGGCCAGCACGGCGGCCATCATCAACTGTGCCGTCGCACCCACCGAGACCACGTCGAACGTGAAGTGCGTGCCGTGCAGCTTGACGTCACGACCCACGATGTAGCCGTGCTCGATGTCGAGGCTGGCGCCCATGGCGGCGAGCCCGGTGAGATGCAGGTTCACCGGGCGCGGTCCCCACGCGCAGCCGCCGGGCAGCGACACGCGCGCGCCGCCCAGGCGCGCGAGCAACGGGCCCAGCACGTAGATGCTGGCGCGCATGGTCTTCACCAACTCGTAGGGGGCCTCCACCGAATCGACGCCGGAGGTGTCGATGGTGCAGAGGTCGCCCTGGAACGACACCTTGGCGCCGAGCTTGGCGAGCACATCGGCGAACGTGCGCGTGTCGCGCAGGTCGGGCACGTTCCGGAGCCTGTGCACACCCGGAGCGAGCAGCGTGGCCGCCATGACGGGCAGGGCGGCGTTCTTGGCCCCACTGATGGCCACGCGCCCGGAAAGGCGGCGGCCTCCCTGGATGACCAGCGCGTCCATGGGGGCTTTCTCGGTGGCCGGTTCGGCCGTCGTGTTCGGAGGGGCGGCTTCCATGCGCCGGGCTCCCAGCAAGAAGTGTGTCGTGAGGCAGGCCCGCTCCGTGGCCCGTCGTGAGTAGTCGTGTAAGCAGATGTGGCGAGCGGCATTATGCCGGGGACGGGCGCATAGGGCAATCGGACGGACGGGGCGTTCGGGCGACAGCGTGTGGCGAAACGCGCCTCGCCGAGCCTCGCGCGGTGCGGAATGCGTGACACGCTCGTGCGGCAGGTTGGACACAGCGGCGCGGCACGCTAGTTTGCGGGGCATGATCGCTCGTGTGCTGGCTTGGAGACTACTCGCGCTGCTCGTAGTGGCGGCCCCCGCCGTCGCCGCGCCCCGCGGCGTGGGCCCGGCGCGCCTGACGCGCCCGAGCGAGGCCGATTCGCTGCATGCCGCCTACCGGGCCGATCGGGCCGACACCGAGAAGGCGCTGCGCGAGAGCCCCACGTCGTACCTGGCTGCCGTGGCCCGCACCGATTTCGGCGAAAAGAGCGCGCTGGTGCTGGGCCGCGCCGCTGACTGCGACCTGCGCCTGGACGACCCGGAACTGGCCTCGCACCACCTGCGCGTCACGGTGGTCGGCGACTCGTTCCACGTGGAGGCACTGGACGACACGGCGCACTTTCAGGTGCGCGGCGCTTCGTCGCGCGACGCTCGGGTGGCACCGGGCACGATTCGCGTGGGCCGCCTGGCGCTGCGGCTTTCGCACCAGCGCTTCCCGGGCCTCATCCTGTTCGACCCGAAGAGCCCGGACTTCGCTCGCTACCACGGACTCGACTGGTTCCCGGTGGATCTCGACTACCGGTTCGTGGTGCCGCTCACGCCCAACCCGAAAGCCGACACCACCATCATCATGAGCACGCGCGGCAACGCGCGGCGCGCCGTGCTGGCCGGCTGGTTCGACATGCGCGTGAAGGGCAAGCCCGTGCGGCTCGAAGCCCATCGGCTGCTGGAGCCGGGCGTGGACGAACACAGCGTAAGCGTGTTCTTTAGAGACGGAACGACCGCTCGCGAGACTTACGGCGTGGGGCGTTACCTCGAACCCGAACGGCTGCCGAGCGGCGAGTGGCTGGTGGACTTCAACAACGCCTACAACCCGGCATGCGCCGTGAGCCCGCACTACAACTGCCCGATCCCCTCCAGGGCCAACGCGCTCAAGCTGGCGATCCGCGCCGGCGAGAAGGACTCGCACTACTCACATTGATGCACGCCGTCGCGCGTCCAACCGCCGCCGAGCCTCGTGCTGGACCAGTTCGAGCATGCCGATCATGCCCTGCCCCTTCCCCATGGACAGGTCGCGCCCGAAGATCTTGAAGATCACGTCCTGCGGCACGCGCGCTACCGTTTCCGGCGGAGTTCCCGAGAGCGTCTCGTCCAGGATGGCGGCCCACGCCTTGGCCGAGAGGCCCTGCGGGTTCTCCACCGCGAAATAGAACCGCAGCGTGCCGTCGGGCTCGTCGGTCACGAACACAAAGGCTTCGGACTCGCAGCGCGGCGCGCGATTCACTTCGGGGAACGGGCGCGACGCCACACTCGCCGGCACCTCGACGAACTGATCGGCGTATTCGATCAACATCTCGGCGCGCAGGCCGCGGTCCACCAACTCGAAGTCCGCGACCACGCTTGCGAGTGCCTCCGGAAGGGCGGCGGGGTCAGCCGTCACGCGTCATCCTCTCGCTCGGCCGAGTCATGCGGGCCTCACGCCACCCGTGGGTGCGGCTCAGGTCACGGCCTTTCGATGGGCATGCCGACAGCGTTGCCCCACTCGGTCCAACTGCCATCGTAGTTGCGCACGTGCGGGTAACCGAGCAGGTAAGTGAGCGCGAACCAGGTCAGGCTGCTGCGTTCGCCGATGCGGCAGTAGGAGACCACGTCGTCCTGGGTACTCAACCCGATCTCGCCCTCGTAGATGGCGCGCAGGCCCGCCGCGTCCTTGAACGTGCCGTCCTCGGGATTGCAGGCGCGCGCCCAGGGCACGTTTTTGGCACCCGGGATGTGGCCGCCGCGCAGCACGCCCTCTTGCGGATACTCCGGCATGTGCGTGCGCTCGCCCGTGAACTCTTGCGGGCTTCGCACATCCACCATCTTCTTCTTCGCGCGCATGTGCGTGAGCACCTCGTCGCGGAACGCGCGGATGCGAGAATCGTCGCGTTCGGGCGCCACGTACGCCGTGGCGGGATAGCTCGGCACCTCGCGTGTGAGCGGGCGCCGCTCCTTCTCCCACTTCAACCGCCCGCCGTCCATGACCTTGGCGTTCGAGTGGCCGAACAGCTGGAACACCCAGAACGCGTAGCACGCCCACCAGTTGTTCTTGTCGCCGTAGAACACCACGGTGGTCTCGCGCGTCGCGCCGATGCGGGACATGAGCTTCTCGAAGCCGGCGCGGTCCAGGTAGTCGCGACGGATCTGGTCGTTCAGGTCCAACGCCCAGTCCACCTGCACCGCACCCGCGATGTGGCCCGAAGGATAGAGAAGCGAGTCCTCGTTCGACTCGATGACGCGCACATTCGAGTTCGTGAGATTCTGCGCCATCCACTCGGTGCTCACGAGCACATCGGGACGCGCATAGCCGCGAGCGGCGATGTCGGCGAGAAGCGCGGTATCGGACATGGGAACCTCGGGGTTCGGGTCCAAGTGTGACGGCCGTGCGCCGCAGTCTACCGCAACCGGCAGCTGCCGCGGGAGCGGCCGTTCTCGGCAGTTGCGCGCAGAGCCGAGCCTCAGTCGAGGCGCGCCACGCGCAGGACCTCCGAGCGATCCTCGGCCGACATGCGGACCAGGTAGATCCCGGCCGCCACCCGGCGCGCGGAGCCGGACGGGCCACCCCACTCGAACCGATGCCGGCCCGCCGCGAGCGGACCCGAGTGGAGCGTGGCAACCCGCCGGCCGGCCAAGTCGAACACGGACAGCTCGACCCGCTGGTCGCGCGCGACGTCCAGCGCCATCGCCACCGCGCCCCGCGCGGGGTTCGGCGACGGCCGCAGCGCGAACGCGGTGCGCGTCGGCACGACAACCGGTGGCTCCACGTCCAGCACCGGGCCGCGATCGAGCTGCCGGCGCCACACCTCGTTGCTCAGGCCCGCGGCCGTGAGTCCGCCGAACACCACCGCGGTGTGGCTCTCGCTCGCCAGCACCATGCTGTGGAACGTGCGCGGCGCCGGCCGGTCGCCATAGAAGAGCCGCCGGTGCCAGCTCTCGCCGCCGGAGCCTGCCGCCGCGGTCAGCGTGAACGCGGTGTCCACGAGCGTCGCGCCCACCTTGCCGCCGAACGCATCGAGCCACTGCTGCGAGGCGTCGAAAGCGTAGCGGGCGAGCGACCAGTTGGCGGGCGCGGGCTGGGCGGGAGCGAGCGGGCTCCACGCGGGCGTGCCGCCCAAGCCATTGGCTGCATGCAGTAGCCAGGCTTCGGTATTCGCCACGCCGCACGCGTCGCCGCCCACCAGGATCAGGCGTCCGCTCGCGTGGTCGTAGGCCGCGCCGTGGTGCGCGCGCGCGGACGGCGGCGTGCCGGTCGGGGCGAGCGCCACCCACGCGGGTGTGCCGCCCGAGCCCGATGCGTTCTCGAGCACCCAGACATCCGCCAGTTCGCCGCCGCAGCCTCCGGGCGTGGTCTCGCCGCCCGCCACGATCATGCGGTCGTTGAGCACGTCGTAGGCCGCCGCGTGTGCGGACCTCGCCGCCGGCGGCGTGCCCGTGGGCGACAGCGCGAGCCAGCTCGGCGTACCTCCCAAGCCGTTGGCGTTCGTGAGCACCCACAGGTCGCCGAACGGGCTCGGCGCGCCCGCGCCGTCGTCGCCCCCGAACACGATCATGCGGTTGCTGGCTGGTGCGTACACGGCGCTCGCGTTGGTGCGCGGTGCGGGCGGCGTGCCGGTGGGTGTGAGCTTCGCCCAGGCCGGGTAGTCGAAGCCCACTGCCTTGCTCAACAGCCAGGTCTCGTTCACCGCGCCCTGCGCCGTGCGACCGCCGAACACGACCATGCGGTCCCCGGTCGAGTCATAAACCGCGGTGTGCCCGTCGCGCGGCGTGGGTGGCGCGCCGTCCGGGAACGCCCGACTCCACGTCTGGTCCATCGCCAGCAGCACGATGTCGGTGTCGGAGTAGGCCACCGCCCACATCTGCCCGACGCCGTAGTTCACGCCGTTAATGGTGGAGAAGGTGCCGACGCGAGAGTCGTGCGAGGTGATCACGTAGCGCCGACCCGGTACGGGCTGGTAGCCGTTCACGACCGAGATGTTGAGCGTGCCGCCGATGGTGAGGCCGTCGCGCACGCTCAACTGGTCGTAGCCCGTGCCCGGCAGGTCGCCGCCGATCTCCACGTCGAGCACTGGGCTCCCCGAACTCACGACCGCGCCGTTCACGCGCAGCACGCCCGGCGAAGTACCCGGCCGAAGTGTGCCCTGCTGGCTGAACGCGGTGGCGCCGGAGAGCGCGAGCGTGCCCGAGCCCTGTATGACGCCGGACGCGAAGTTCGTGAGCGAGGTTCCGGCCACGGTCAGCGTACGCGTGGCCGCGATCGAGATGGTGCCCAAGTTGATATGGGCCTCACCCGCCTTGCTCACGGTGACGTTCGCCTGCACGTCGAGATTTCCGATGTTCCCGAGGTGGGCCAGGATCTGCCGCGCGCCTCCCACCCCCGACAGCACCGAGATCGTCCCGGTGGCGAGATTGCTGAGCGAGGCGGTCGTGCTCGAGAAGATGGCGCTCGCCGGGGCCGCGCTGGAAGTGAGCTCGAACGTGCCGGCGTTCGCAAAGCCGCTCGGCACCGTGAGGATGCTGTTGGTGGCGCTGATCCCCAATACGCGAAGCGTCGAGCCGGGCTGCGACGAGAAGCCCGCGGTCCCCCAGGTGCACGCGCCCACGCACTCGATGGTCCCGAAGTTCGTGACCACGCCGACCAGGTCCGTGTTCACAATCCGGAGCGTGCTGCCGCCCACCACCGTGGAGTGAGCGTTGAGCGTACTGTTCGTGAAAACCGGCAACGTGCCGGCGCTGACCGTGAGCGTGTCGGGTCCGCTCACCGTACCCTGGTTGATGAGCAGGTTCGCCATGCTGGTGGCGAAAGGTTGGTTTAGCACGAGCGTCGCATTGAAGACCGAGACCGTGCCTCCGCCCCCCATCGTGCCGCCGTTGAAGTTGTGGAACTGGTTCGCGCCGCCGATGACGCTGCCCTGCAGCGAGAGCGTGCGGCCGGTCGGCACGTTTATGGTGCCGGTGGTCGAGAAGCTCGCGCCGGTGCCCGAAAGGACCAGTGTGTAGTTGCCCGTGGTGAGGTTGATGGTGCCGAGATTGCTGTGGCTCCCGGTGGTGCTCGTGGTGATCAGGTTCTGGTGGGTCGTGATGACCCCGGAGTTCAGGAGTCGGGCGTTGAGCACGCGCGCCCCGCCGGTGCCGACCAGCGAGGTGATCGTGCCCGAGGCCGTGTTCACCAGCGTCCCGGTCGTCACCGTGAGCGTCACGTTGGGCAGGGCGCCGCTCGAGGTCAGCTCGATCGCCGCCGAGTTCGTGAATCCGTTCGCCACGGTCAAGCTGCTGCTCGTGGCCGCGGTGCCGAACACCCGCAGCATCGAGCCCGGTTGCGTGGTGATGAGCCCGTTCGAAGTGGAACCTCCGATCGCGATGACCGTGCCGCTGTTCGTGAGCGTACCGAGCTGGTCGGATGTCGTCAGCTCGAGCGTCGCCCCGGCCTCGACCACCAGCGGCGCATTGAGCGTGCTGGCCCCGAACGGGATGGTCGTCCCGGCGCTCACCGTGAGCGCGCTTGGGCCGTTCACGGTGCACTGGTTGCCGTCGAGGTGCGCCATGCTCGTCGCGAGCGGTGCTCCCAGCGCCAGCGTCGAGTTGAACAGCGACACCGTGCCCGCACCGCCGAGCGTGCCACCGTTGAACTGGTAGACATGCCCGGGGCCGCCGCCCTGCAGCGTGAGGGTGCGGCCGGCCGGCACGTTGATCGTGCCCGAGGTCGTGAAGCTGGGCGTGGTTCCCGACAGCGTGATGGCGTAATTGCCGGTGGTGAGGTCGATCGTGCCCGTGTTCAGGTGGTCCGCCGCCGCCAGGCTCGTGTTGAGCGTACGCTCCACGGTGATCAACCCCTGGTTGTCGAGCTCGGCGTTCAAGATCCGCGTGCCGAGCGAGCCCGTGAGCGAGCTGATCGTGCCGGTCGCGGTGTTCACCAGCGTCCCGGCGGTCACCGTGAGGTTCACGCTGGCCGCCGCGCCGCTCGTCGTCAGCTCGATCGCCGCTGAGTTCGTGAACCCGTTCGCCACCGCCAGCACCACGCTGCTGCCCACGATCCCGAGTACCCGCAACACCGAGCCCGGCTGAGTGGTGATCAGGCCGTTCGACGCGCAGCCGCCGGTGAACTCCACCAGCCCGCTGTTCGTCAACGCCCCCAGCATGTCCGAGCTCGCGAGCGGCAGAGTCGCGCCGCTTTCCACCACCGTCGGCGCGTTGATCGTGGACGACGCGAACGCCACCGGCGCCCCGGCGCTCACCGTGAGCGCGCTCGGGCCGTTCACGGTGCACTGGTTGCCGTCGAGGTGCGCCATGCTCGTCGCGAGCGGTGCCCCCAGCGCCAGCGTCGAGTTGAACAGCGACACCGTGCCCGCACCGCCGAGCGTGCCACCGCTGTACGTGTAGACCTGCCCCGCGCCGCCGGCGACGTTGCCTTGCAGCGTGAGCGTGCGGCCGACCGGCACGTTGATGGTGCCCGAGGTGGTGAACGTCGGCGTCGTCCCCGAATGGATGATCGTGTAGTTGCCGGTCGTCAGGTCGATGGTGCCCGAGTTCACA
>CAYQNV010000140.1:0-3831 GCA_964418975.1 uncultured bacterium
CTGATCCAGACGAAGTCGAAGGAGCGCGACGCCGTCATCCTCGCGAACGCGGCAATCACCGTCAGAGCCTGACGACAGCATTCGCCTGCGCCTCGGGCGCGGCTCTCTCAACGCTGTTACGAGAGCCACGCCCGACGCGCCGCGAGGTCCAAAGCGCGCTCAGAAGTCGAGCTGGAGCTGCATCTGGAACAAATCGCTGTCCGGTCGGTTGTTGATGTGTCGGAACGAGTACTCGGACTGGAGCTTCAGGTTGTGTTGCCAGATGTAGGTGTTGATGCCGACCGACGTCCGGCGCTCCCGGTTCGGATCGAAGCTCTTTGCGTCGCGATCCTGGTAGCGCGCGGCGATCTCGAGGTCCGGGAACCAGGGAGCCGACTCCTTCAGAGCTTCCCGGAGGGGCTCGATCAGGTATCCGCCCTGCACGAACCAACCCTGGTTCGACTGGTCCACGTTCCCGGACTGCCGGAACCAGTCGTACTCTCCCTGGAAGGTAAAGGGCCCGTAGTTGAAGAACAGGTCGGTGCCCCAGGCATACAGGTCGAAGTGCTGGGTGGGGTTCACCTTGCCATTGTGCAGCCACGCGCCGTTCAGCGCGATCGAGAGCCTGCGACCCTGGCCGATGTAGGAGGCGCGATAGTCCGCATAGCCTCCCGGCGGAGCGGGATCGAGGAGATCGACGGCAATCCGGCCGACGGGCATCACCGAGCCGGTCCTGCGCGTCGCCGTGCCGAGGCCGTCGAACTTGTCGTTGTTGAAGACGCCCACCCCGTACTCCAGGTGGCCCTCTAGCGGACGTCCGTACGCCATCGCGCCGATGCCGTTGTCCGAGAGCCCGAAACCCGTCAACGCGTCCTTGATCAGGCTGCGGTCCATGAACAGCAGCTTCGAGTCCGAGGTCAGCGCGTCCCTCGAAAAGGGCACGTCGTAGAGTCCCGCACGGGTCGTGAGAGCGGTGAGCGGCGAGTACTCGATCCAGCCGTTCTCGACGGCCGCACTCGGGCTCGACCCGGTCCTGCCCGTGTTGTCGATCTTGAGCTCGAGGCCGTACTTGGCCTTCCAGGCCTGGCCGGCGCCTTTCATCCGGAAGCGCTGCACGGCGATCTCGTTGTTCCCCGCAACGTCGTCGTACGAATAGCGGACCTGGAGGCGCACTCCGGGCTTGAAGGTGATGTCGGGTGTCACGTTCCAGGTCGGGAGCTGAGGTGCGGGCGCGGGCGGCGCCGCGGCCACGGCCGGGGTCGCTGCCGCCGCTGCCGCTGCCGCTGCCGGCTGCGCGCCGGCAGGGGCCGCGGAAGCGGCTCCCGCGCCGCCGGGCTTTCCGGCGTCGGTCTGCTTCAGCGAGGCGAGCTCGCGTTCGAGGTGGCTGATCCGGCCTTCGACGTCGCCGTCCGGCGCGCCCGGTTGCGGTCCGAACGCGCAGCCGGAAGCGGCGAGCAGCGCCGCGAAGACTGAGATCCCTCTGTGTAGGTCCCGCACGTGTACCTCCCTCTGCCCCTGAGTCAGAGCGATAACTAGCATTACGATTCCGTCACATTACGATATCGTCATGATCGGGAGCGAGCGTGAAGGGTGAGTGAAGGTCTCGAATGCGCGCTGCCGGTGGAACCACCGCCAGGCGGCGAATCACCTACAACTAGCTCGGTGATCCAGACCTCGGGCGCCGGCCGACGCCGAACAGGAACGCGAGTCCGCTGAGCAACAGCAGGAGCTTCCCGGGCTCGGGCACGTAGATGTCCGCCGGGAGAGCCTGAGCCTGCACGCGGCGCCACGGCCCGTGCGACGGATTCGGGGCTGCGGTGATGCCGGCCTGGCTCACGCGGAAGGGCGCGTGCAGCACGCGCGCGCGCCAGCGGTGCAGCGTTCTCGCGTCGGGGACGCTGATCGCCTGAACGAGACGCACGCCACCCGCCGCGGCGGTCACATCCGTCCAGCTGGAACCGATCTGCGTCGTGCACTGCGGATCGCCGAAGGGCGTCGCGGACGGGCAGGCCTCCACTTCGAGCTTCGCGCGCCCGCGCCCGCCCGGGTGCGTCGCCGTCAGCGCGACTTCGAAAACGTTCTCGGCGCCCGAGCTGCCCCAGGGCTGCACGGGGATCGCACTCGCGTCGCCCCGTCGCTGCTGAGCGAGCACGGGCCGACCGTCGCCGTCGCCATTGCCGAGGAAGAGGAAGACCGCCCCGTCCCCGCCGGCGACCGTGTAGCCGCGGGCTCCGACGGCCACGTCGGCGAAGCCATCGCCGTTCACGTCGCCGACGCCCGCGGCGCACTCGTCGAGCAGGCCGTCGACCTGGTTCGACTCGAGCTGCGCGGCCGCCGTCGCGGGCGTGCCGTCCGCGACTCCGGTCGCGCTGCCGTGGAACACGAAGGCCGCGCCTTCGCCGGCCTCGCCATTGGCGTAGACCACGGCGGCGACGATCACGTCCGCGTAGCCGTCTCCATTCACGTCGCCGGCCCCGGCTACGCTTCTTCCCATCGAGGCGCCGACCTGGTCCGACTCGAGCTGCGCGGCCGCCGTCGCGGGCGTGCCGTCCGCGATTCCGGTCGCAGTGCCGTGGAACACGAAGGCCGCGCCTTCGTCGGTCTCGCCGTTGGCGTAGTGCTCCGCACCGACGATCACGTCGGCGTAGCCGTCGCCGTTCACGTCGCCGGCTCCGGCGAGGCTGCCGCCGAACGTGGCTCCGGCCTGGTCCGCCTCGAGCTGGCTGGCCGCCGTCCCGGGTGTGGCGTCCGCGATCCCGCTCGCGCTGCCGTGGAACACGAAGGCTGCGCCTTCGTCGGTCTCGCCGTTGTCGTAGGCCTGGGCATCGACGATCACGTCGGCGTAGCCATCGCCGTTCACGTCGCCGGCTCCCGCGACACTCCCGCCGAGGAGGGCTGCGGCCTGGTTCGATTCGAGCTGGGTGGCGGCCGTGGCTGGCGTGCCGTCCGCGACTCCGGAAATGCTGCCGAGGAACACGAAGGCCGCACCCTCGTCCGTCTCCCCGGCATCGTAGTCTTCTGCGCCGACGATCAGGTCTGCGTAGCCGTCGCCGTTCACGTCTCCGGCTCCCGCCACGCTGCCGCCCAGCGTGGCGCCGGCCTGGTTCGATTCGAGCTGCGCGGCGGCCGCAGCGGCCGTCGCATCCGCGATGCCGGTCGCGCTGCCGAGAAACACGAAGGCCCCGCCTTCGTCCGTCTCGCCGTTGTCGTAGGCGTCCGCGCCGACGATCACGTCGCCGTAGCCATCGCCATTGACGTCGCCCGCAGACGCGACGCTGGTGCCGAACACGGCGCCTGCCTGGTCCGACTCGAGCTGAGTGGCCGCGGCAGCGGCGCTGGCGTCCGCGATGCCGGTCGCGCTGCCGAGGAACACGAAGGCCGCCCCTTCGTCAGTCTGGCCGTTGTCGTAGAAATCTGCGCCGACGATCAGGTCGGCATAGCCGTCGCCGTTCACGTCGCCGGCTCCCGCGAGGTTTGCGGCGTAGCCCGCGTCGGCCTGGTCCGATTCGAGCTGCGCGGACGCGGTTGCGGGCGTGCCGTCCGTGATTCCGCTCGCGCCGCCGAGGTACAGGAAGGCCGCGCCCTCGTTGATCTGCCCCGAGTCGAAGAGCTCGCCGCCGATGATCAGGTCGGCGTAGCCGTCGCCGTTCACGTCGCCGGCTGCGGCGACGTTGGCCATGGACGCCCCGTTCTGGTTCGGCGGCAGCACGACCGCGGCCGTGGTCGGGTTTCCGTCCGCGATCCCGGTCGCGGAGCCCAGGAATACGAAGGCCGCCCCTTCGTCGGTCTGGCCGCTGTCGTACGCGTCTGCGCCGACCGCGACGTCGGCGTAGCCGTCGCCGTTTACGTCGC
>CAYQNV010000141.1:0-32331 GCA_964418975.1 uncultured bacterium
GGCTGCTGCGCTCGTCGTCCTCGTGCCGGCGAAAGGCCCGCGCTGGCCCGCGGCCGCAAGCCTGAGCCTGCTGGCGCTCGCCTCGCTGTTGCTTCTCCGCGCGCTCGCGGGTTTCGAGCATTACGGGCCCGACAAGCATCCGGCGGCACTGGCGAGCGAGATCAACACCAGCTATTTCCAGGCCTCCGACCGCGCGGCTGACGCCTCCTCGTTCGCGCGCCGCCATGCGAACGAGATGGCCGACCTGCCCATGCATGCGCGCACGCACCCACCCAGCTGGCCGCTCGTGTTCCGGGCCGCGACGCGGTGGGGCGAGAGCCCCCTCGCCGAGCGCGTCGCACTCGCCACGGCCACTATGCTCGGGGCCGACCTGCGCGAGGCCGCCGAGCTGGCGGCGAGCGTGGCCGAGCGGCCGCTCACAGGCGGCGAGACCACCGGGCTCTGGCTGCTGGTGGCGCTGCTGGCGCTGGCCGTGGCCGCGCTGCCGGCGGGTGTGTGGTTCGTGATGCGAGCGTTCGCGGGTCCGGAGATCTCGCTTCGCGCGGCGGCGCTCGCGGTACTGCTGCCCGCCCCGCTCCTCTACTTCCCCGACGTGGACGTGCTCCATCCCGTGTTCTACGCGCTCGCCGCCGGCGCTTGGCTCCGGCGCGAGCGCGGCTTCGGTTGGCCCCTGCTCGCGGGGGGGCTCACCGCGCTGCTCGTGGCGCTGTCGTTCGGCAACCTCGCGCTGCTCGCGCTGTTCGCGAGTGTGCTGTGGATGAAGGCTTCCCAGCCGCGGGCCCCCGGCCCACGCGGTGCGCCACGCGAGCTGCGCGCGGTGTTCCTGCTGCTGCTACCGCTCGCGCTGCTCGTGGTCGGGGCCGAGCTGGCGGGTACGCGCCCGCTCGAGATGTTCGCGCAGGCCCTGCATCATCACCGCGTGATCCTCGCGCACCGCACGCGCTGGCTGTGGATGGTGCTCCATCCGCTCGAGGTCGCCGTGGGGCTCGGATTTCCGCTGGTGATCGCGTTCGCCCGCGCGCTCGACTGGCGCACGCTCGTGGCTGGCGCGCGCACGCGCTCGCTCGCGCGTGGCGAGCGGCTTCTGGCGGCGGTGCTCGCCACGTTGCTGCTGCTCGACCTCTCTGGCCAGACCAAGGGCGAGGCCGCCCGGCTGTGGATGGGCTGGTACCCACTCGCGCTGGCCGGCGGCTGCGGCGCGCTCGCGTCGCGCGAGCGCGGTTGGGCTTGGCTCGCCGTCGGGCTCGCGGGGACGCTTGTGGTGCTGAAAGGGTTCTATGTGTTCGTGTGGCTCTACCGGCTCGGCTGAACGGCGATCACGAGCGCTGCTTGGGCACCGGCATCACCAGCTGCAGCGCGATCCGCCAGGTGGCGGCCGGGCCGCGGTGCCACACGTGCAGGTACCACGCCGTGTCCGCCGCGGCGGCGGCGCCCGTGACCAACGAGCCGTAGGTGTAGCCAAGGTCACCCGACTCCGCGATGTATTGGGCGTTCGAGACCAGCCGAGCGTGCGTCTCGCGCCCAGTGAGCGCCGCGACGGCGGCGCCGCGGCCGGTACGTCGGAGCGAGCCCTCGCGTAGCACGATGACGTCGTCAGTGGCGTAGCGCGCCAGGGCGCCGGGCAATCCCTCGCTGGCGGCGAGCCGCGCGAAAGTGGCGTCAGCCTGATAGAGCGACTGGCGGGCCGCGAGTGGTCGCGAGCCCAGGCGCGCGCCGGGCACGGGCGCGGAATAGGTGACGGTGCGGTCCTCGGCGGTCGGCGGCCCGTGACCGATGCCGCCGTCCAGCACGACCTTCCAGTTTCCGTCGGACTGGCGTCGCCACACACTCACGTACTCGCCGTGTGCGTCCACGTTCTTCTGCGTGCTGTCGCGCTTCCAGCTCCACGGACCGGTGCTCCAGCCGAGCTTGCCGTCCGCGCTGAGGGCGGCGCGCACGGGCTCCCAGGCCAGCAGCCCGTGCCAGCCCGCGGGCAGCTTCTCGTGGTGCGCCACGCCCATGACCGGCCCGGGCTTGAACACCACCGAGGCGGGGGCTAGCCAGGCGAGGAATCCGTCGCGCACGCCCAACGAGCGCACGCTGGCCGCGAACGCCCGCTCGGCGGACACGATGACGACCGCGTCGGCGACGGCAGAGGTGCGGCCAGGTGCGGCCAGCAGCAGCATGGCGAGCGCGGCGAAGCGGGCGAGCTGTGCGGCGGAACGTGACACGGCGGATCCTCCACGGGGCGGCGGTCGCGCAAGTGCTAGCAGATTGGCGAGGAGACCACGAGCGCCATCGGTCCGGAGCCCGCGAGGGGAGGCCGAGCGCACATCGTCACCCACCGTGCAGGGTGCAATGCCCAAGACGCGCCGCGGCTCTCAATCCTCAAGGCGCCCGGGAAGTACACCGAAAACCCATCGGTCAGGTCCTCTACACCTCATGAGGAGATTCCCAGTGCACGCCTCCATCGCGCGGCTCGCAGCCGAACATCGTGCCTCGACCGAGACCGCGCTCGTGCGCGCTCTTGCTCGTGAGCTCGGGGAGGCACGCGCCCGGAGCGAATCCGCGGAGCTGGCCGAGCGGATGGCGCAAGCGTTCGCGTCGGGTGGTCTGGCGACGTTTGTGCACGACCTCGCTCGACGACTGACGCTGTGGGAAGCCGCGGGACTCTCGGCCGCGGCGCGGGAGGACGTGTTGTTGGTGCTGGCGCGTTGGCCGTGGATGCGCGAAGGGTCGACTCCGCCCCCCGACGTGCCGTTGGAAGAGCTGCTCGAACGCGAGATGGGACAGCGCGAGAAGTTCGCCGCGCTCCTCACCGTGAGCCGGGCGGTGGTGAACACGCTCGACTTGAACACCATTCTGTCCATGATCGCCAAGCAGATCCGACAGGTGATCCAGACCGACGAGTGCACGGTGTTCCTGTACGACGACCGCGAGAAGGTATTGTTGCCCGCGGTGTGCGACGCCAAGAGCTACGTGGAGCAGATGATGGCCGTGCGCCTGCAGCTGGGCGAGGGCATCACCGGGACCGTGGCGCTCACCGGGCGCGGCGAGATCGTGAACGACGCCGAGGCCGACCCGCGCGCCCTGTCGGTGCCCGGAACGCCGCCCGAGCAGAGCGGACTGCTGTGTGTGCCACTCATGTCGCGCGAACACGTGCTCGGGGTGATCACGCTGTCGCGCATCGGACCGCGCGGCTTTCAAGAGGAGGATCTCGAGCTGGCCACGCTGTTCGCCGGGCAGTGCAGCGCCGCCATCGCCAACGCGCGGCTTTACGAGAGCATGAAAGTCGCCTACGACGAACTGCGCTCGACCCAGGCGCAGCTGGTGCAGTCGGCCAAGCTGAACGCACTCGGCGAGATGGCGGGCGGCGTGGCACACGATTTCAACAACATCCTCGCCGCGATCCTCGGCCGCACGCAGTTGCTCATGCAGAACGTCGAGGACCCCGAGATGCGCCGGCAGCTCGGCGTGGTGGAGCAGGCCGCGCTCGACGGCGCCCAGACGGTGCGCCGCGTGCAGGAGTTCACGCGCGTCCGGCAGGACGAGCGCTTCGAGACGATCGACGTGAACCGCGTGCTCTACGGCGTGGTGGAACTGACGCGGCCGGCGTGGGAAGCCGGCGCCAAGCGGCGCGGCGTGGTGGTAAACGTGCACCTCGACCTGCGCGCGACGCAGACCATCGCCGGCGCCGCCTCCGAGCTGCGGGAGGTGTTCACGAACATGGTCCTGAACGCCATCGATGCGATGCCCTCGGGCGGCGACCTGTGGGTGGCCAGCGCGGACGAGGTCGAGCAGGTGCGCGTGCAGGTGCGTGACTCGGGCGTGGGCATGGACCACGAGACGCGCGCACGCATCTTCGACCCGTTCTTCACCACCAAGGAGGTCAAGGGCACCGGGCTCGGCCTGTCGGTGGCTTACGGCATCGTCACCCGGCACCACGGCCACATCGACGTACACAGCTCGCCCGGAAGCGGCACCGAGTTCACGCTGGCGTTCCCGGTCGGCGCCGTGCCGGTGGAACTGGGACCGGCGGTGGATGGTCGCGCGCCCAGCGGGCTGAGCGTCTTGGTGGTGGATGACGAAGAGGCGGTGCTGTCGGTGCTGGCCGAGATGCTGCGCGGCACCGGACATCAGGTTTCCACCGCGCTCGGCGGCCAAGCCGCGATCGACGTGCTGCGCGACCACACGTTCGAGGTGGTGTTCACCGATCTCGGGATGCCCGACGTGAACGGCTGGGACCTCGCCTCACTGGTGAAGGCGAGGCGACCCGAGTGTGCGGTGGTGCTGGTCTCGGGCTGGGGATTCCAGCTCGAGGAGGAGGCCGCTCACTCGCGCGGCGTGGACCGCGTGATGGCGAAGCCGTTCTCATTCACCGACGTCGAGGCCACGTTGCGGGCGCTATTCGACGCGCGCGGTCAACGCCGCGCCGCCTGAGTCGCTCCCGCCCCGCGCCGTCGGCCTACTCCCCTCGCACGGCGAGGTGGACCAGTCGCGAGGCGTCCTCGGTCGGCAGTTCGTGCCCGAGCAGCGCCAGCCGCACGTCGCCCCGCGGCGTCACCAGCACGAATCCCGGCTGGCTCTGGTCGCGCTCGGCGTCGAACAATCCATAGAGCGCCACGATGTCGCCGGTGGGATCCGCGAGCGGCAGGTAGCTCGGGGCGCGACCCTTCAGGCGATGCTCGATCGCCTGCAGCTTGTCGTAGCAGACCGCGACCGTCTTCACGCCGATCGAGTCGAGCGCCTTCGCCACGGGCTCCACACTGTCGAGTGAGTCGCGCCGCTCCACGAAAAACAGCATGACCCACTGCCCGCGCAGCGACGAGAGCCGGACCGGACGGCCCGCGAGCGTCAGTAGCTCGAAATCCGGGGCGCGCTCGCCCACGGCGATGCGCGTGGTGACGCGGCCGCGCCCGGGTGCGGCCTGCACCGGCGGCTTGCTCACCGCGGGCGTGGGCAGGGGGCTGGCACCGGGGCGTGGCTTGAACTCGCTCTGGGCGAGCGCCGCGGAGGCCACGGCGAGGGTGAGCAGCCAGAGCAGCGAGACGTGCACGCGCCGGGACATGAGAACTCCTCCTCTTACGACCGTATCCATCTGGATGCGGTCCGTCTGGGCGCGCCGCGGCGGGAGCCGCACCTAGGCGCGCCCCTTGAGCGCCGGAGTTCGCTCGACCTCGGCGCGCAGCGCGGCGAGCGTAAGCTCGGGCGTCTGCGGCGGGATCGAACACCCCGGTGCGAACAGCCATCGCCTGCCGCCGGTCGCCTCGAGCGCACGGTGGTAGGCAGTGATCGCGGCCTCGGGTCCCTGCTGCAAGTCCGTCTCGTGGCCGATCCCGCCGACGACCGCGCCCGGCAGGCGCGCGAGACCCTCGGCGAGAGTGGGGTTCCCGGGTGCGGTGGCATCCCACGAGAACGCGCCCACGGGATAGTCGGCGAACTCGAACAACAGCGCATCGCCCTTGCACACGTGCAGCGTGTGATAGGGCGACGCGCCAGCCGCGGCCAGCAGTCGCAGGTCGTATGGCCGCGACCAGCGACGCAGCGTGGCCGCGTCCACGAACGAGCGCGAGCCCCAGTCCACCGTGGCCAGATAGATTCCGTCCGCCCCCGCGCGCATCACCTCGGCGACGTAGCGCTCGAACGTGCGGGTCACGGCCTCGAGCGCGCGCGCCACACGCTCGGGCTCGAGCGGCAACAGGCCGCGCAGCGCCGCGGGCGGCTCGGTGAGTTCGGCGAGGATCGCGAGCGGCGTGAACACCGTGTGCAGGAGCGGCACTTCGGCCGGCAGCTCGCGGCGCAGTAGCCGTACGGCCTCGAGCTGCTCGCCGAGGGCCCCCCGATCGTGGGGCTGTTCCTGGATGAGGTCCCAGTCGGCGGGCGCGTGCACCGGCCACTCCGCCACGGTGGGTTTGGCGTCCGGCACACCCGAGTAGTGATAGCGCACTCCCCAGGGCTCGACGTGATAGTGCTTGCGCGGGTTGAGCTTCACCCAATCCCACTCGAATCGCCGCCAGCGTTCGAGTGTGTGCGCGACCAACTCACCGGCCGAGGACTCGCGGTGGTAGACATGCCCCCAGAAGGAGACGGGCGGACGGTCCACGGCCTCGCCCCGCAGTGCGGCCAGCACCCGGTCGCGGCTGGTCATGGCTCAAGGCTAGACCCGCAGGCCCCGCGGGACAACTGGCGAATACGGGGGGGCCGCGGCGCGGCCGGGCGACGGGCTCGCGGGACGCCGCTGCGCCGCTTAGCATTGGCGCCATGCGACGGGCACTGGGAACAGGGTTGATGGTGCTGGCGGTGGCGCTCGCCGGCTGCACCCGTACGCCTGAGCGGACCGCCGCGGAGGTCCCGGGCGACAACCTGCCGGACGCCGCGCGCATCGCCGCCGATCGCCCGGCACGCCTGCGGATGCCACAGGCAGCACCCGCGCCGGGCGAGATGGTGATCGAGCGTGTGGCCCCGGCGCGCGCGGGCTTGGAAGCGGCTCCGCCGGCATTGGACCTTTCGCCGCCCGGTTTGGGGCTTTCTCCGCCTTCGGCGGAGGCGGGGGAGGTGCTGGTCGCCCCGGAGGAAGCGGCGGCTTCGGCCTCGCTCAAGCCGCCCATCGCTCGCGGGCTGCCGCGCGTGGTGCGGGGCGGCCGCGGCGGGCTTGTCGCGCTGGACGTGCGTGTGGACGAACGGGGCGAGGTGAACGACGTGGAACTGGCCGAGAGCTCGGCCGATTCGCTCGCCGTGGCGGCCGCGCTCACGGCGGCGCGCGAGAGAAGCTACTACCCTGCGTTGCTCGGCGATCGGCGCGTGGCAGTGTGGTGCCGGCAGGTGGTCCACGTGCTGCGCGCGCGCTGACGCACTCGCTCGTCGCGCCTCAGTCGGGCCGCGCGGCCGCCTCGCGCATGCGCTCCTCGAGCGTGCGGAACCCCCGCGTCGAGAGCTGCAGTGCGCTCCACGCCGCGAGCACCGCGCCCGACAACGTCACTACCAGCCAAGGCTCTACCGCGGCCGCGGTCCAGCCTGCCAGCATCGTGCCGATGGGGAACGCGCTCTGGGCGATGAACCGGCGGGTGGCGAGCGCGCGCGCCAGCATGTGGGGCGGCGTGAGGCTCTGCCACAGCGTGTAGGACGCGGTGTTGAGCGGCGCCACCAGCAGTTCGCCCACGAACATCCCCAGCGCGAGCCCCCACACCGTGGTGGCGAGCCCGGCGATCACCTCGCCCACGCCCAGCACCACCAGGCACACGGCCATCACCAGGGTCTTCCGGCGTGCGCGCAGGCCCGCCACACTCACGGCCACGCCGCCCAGCACGCCGCCCAGGCCGCCCGCGGTGTTGACGAGCGCCAGCACCGCCTCGAACGGCATATGGTGCGCCGCAGCGTCCGCCGCCACCCGGTCACGGGCCAACAACGGCAGAAGCAGCATGAGCGGGGCGAACGTGAAGTTGGCGAGCGAGCCCATGCTGATGAGCCACAGGAATGGCCGGCGCGTGAGGATCCAGCGGAAGCCCGCGCGCACGTCCGCGGCGAGACTGGCGCGGGGCCCCGCCGGCGCGGCCGGCACGGGCGGAAAACGCAGCAGCATCGCCGCCACAGCGGCCGCGGCGAACGACAGGCCGTCCGCCGCGAACGCGAACGGCACGCCGTTCGCGAGCCAGGGCGGCAGGCGTTCGCCGCCGCCCAGCAGCGCGGGGAGGCCCACGAGCATGGCTGCGAGCGGGGGCGCGAACAGCTGCGCCAGCGCGAACGACGTGTTCATCATGCCGCCCGCGCGCGGCAGGTCGCGCTCGGCAACGAAGCGTCCGTAGGAGCTGTCGAACGCCGCGGCATGGAACGAACCGGCGAGCGCGTAGAGCACGAGCACGGCCACCGCCAGCGGCAGCGTGAGCTGACCGAACATCGCGAGCGCCACGAGCACGCCCGACAGCAGCGCCATGAACGTGTCCGTCGTGACCAGGATGCGCCTTCGGTCGTGACGGTCGGCGAACGCGCCGGCGACGGGCATCGCGAAGATGAGCGGTCCGGTCATGGCGATGGCCGTGGCGGTGAGGGCCAGCGCCAACTGCGGCTTCTGGCTGGGCAGCGGGTAGAGGTCGCGGACCAGCCACACGTTCACCGCGAACTGGCTCACCACCGTGCCGAACAGCGACAGCGTCTGCGACCCCCACAGCACGAGGAAAGCCGGAAAGCGATCCTGGTGCAGCGTCGCGTCCTGCCCCGCGCTCACGCTGTCGAGAGCGGCAACGACCAGATACGCCGCGTGCGCGTGACCGCGAAGCCCTCCGAACGGTAGAGCCGCAACGCGCTGTCGTTCTGGCCGTCCACCATCAGCGTCACGGGCAGCGTGCTCTCGCGTTCGAGCCAACCCACGCCCCAGCGAAGCAGCGCCCGCCCGAGGCCGATGCCGCGCGCGGCGGGCAGGGTGCCGAGCGTGCCGATCTCGCCGCGGCCGCCGTAGAGCTCGTTGCGGCAGAAACCCGCAACGCGGCCATCTCGGTAGGCGAGTAGCACGGCGTCGGCGCGGAATGTAGGCTTCCTCGCCTGCTCGTGCACGTGCTGCAGCGGGCTCGGCACGTAGCGGTACTGTCCGACGAACGATTCATTGAAGGCGTCGTTCCAGTCCGCGAGCGCGGCATCGCTGCCGTCGAGCAGTCGCACGGTGACGCCCATTGGCCACACCACCTCGGGCGGCGCGGCCTCGCGCGGGCGCTCCATCAGCCAGAACCAGCGGTCGTGCCGGTAGCCGAGCGACTCGATCAGGCCCTGAGCCTCGGTGAACGGCTGCCACGCCGACATCGCCAGTTCGCACACGCCGGGCGTGTGCTGCTGCGCGAGCACGAAATCGCGCACCGCGGCGTAGAGAGCGCGCGCGACGCCCCGGCGGCGAAACGGCTCGCGTACGGCGCCGCGCACGAGTGACCACGGGTGCGGCGGTCCGGGCAGCAACAGGGCGACTGCGAACCCCGCCGGCTCGCCGTCGGCGAATGCCAGGCGCACGCCCTCGAACGGCGTGTAGGGACCGCCCAGCATGCGCTGCACGCCGTCCGGCGCATCGAACATATCGTACTGCTCGCGGATTCCCGGGGCGCGGAGCATCTCCAGCAGCGTGCCCGCATCGCTGGGGGCGTAAGAACGGATCTCCAAGCTCATGGCCCGGACCCTAAGAGAGCGCGCCGAACAGCGCCAACGGTCGCGCGGCGTCCGGCGTTGACCCTCCCTAGGGGCCGCGCCTAACCTGTGCGCGCCATGTCCGCTACCGCGTTCGCGCTCGACTCGCTGCAGGCCGTCGTGGACCGCTTCGCCGGCCGCCGGCTGCTGGTGCTGGGCGACCTGATGCTCGACCACTACCTGTGGGGGCGCTGCGAGCGTATCTCGCCCGAGGCCCCGGTGCCGGTGGTGGACGTGCAGAAGGAGACCAGCTCGCTCGGCGGCGCCGGCAACGTGGCCGCGAACCTCACCGCGCTCGGCGCCGAGCCGGTGCTGGTGGGCTTGGTCGGCGAGGACGCTCGCGCCCAGCAGCTGTTCGACGCGTTCGCCGCGCGCGGCGTGGACACGCGCGCCATCGTGCGCGACGCCTCGCGTCCGACCACCATGAAGACGCGCATCATCGCCCACTCGCAGCAGGTGGTGCGCGCCGATTGGGAATCGCGCGCCGACGTCGAGGGCGCGGCACTCGACGCGCTGCTCGCCGTGCTGGATCGCGAACTGCCGCGCTGCCACGGGCTGGTGGTGAGCGACTACGGCAAGGGCGTGATCACGCGAGCCGTGCTGGAGAAGGCGATCGGGCTCGCGCGCGCCCGGAGAACTCCCATCTGCGTGGATCCCAAGGAGAGCCATATCGACGCCTATCGCGGCGTCAGCATCCTCACCCCGAACCAGCTCGAGGCGGGATATGTCATGGGGCAACGCATCACCGACGACGACAGCCTGATGAGCGTGGGCTGGGGCCTGCAGAGACGACTCGACGCCGACGCCGCGCTCATCACACGCGGAGCGGACGGCATGAGCCTGTTCGAGCGCAGCGGTCGTTACACCCACCTGCCGACGGTGGCGCGCGAGGTGTACGACGTCACCGGCGCCGGCGACACCGTGGTGAGCGTGGTGGCGCTGGGGCTGGCCGCGGGCGCGGATTATCCCGAGGCGTGCTATCTGGCCAATCACGCCGCGGGCGTGGTGATCCGCGAGGTGGGTACGGCCACTTGCTCGCCGGGGCAGCTGCGCGCCTCGCTCGCAGGCGCGCTCGCGTGAGCGAGCCGCTCGCGCTGCCCGCCGAAGCCAGCGCCAAGCTCGCAGTGTGGCGGGCCGCGGCCGCCCGCATCGTGTTCACGAATGGCGTGTACGACCTGGTGCACCGCGGGCACGTGGAATACCTGGAGGAAGCGCGCGCTCTCGGGGACCGACTGGTGGTGGGCGTGAACACCGACGCCTCGGTGCGCCGGCTCAAGGGCCCATCGCGCCCCATCGTGGGCGAGGCCGACCGCGTCGCCGTGGTGCGTGCGCTCGCCTGCGTGGATCTGGCGATCCTGTTCGACGACGACACACCGCTCCGGCTGATCGAAGCGGTGCAGCCCGACGTTCTGGTGAAGGGCGCGGACTACGACGTCGCCGACATCGTGGGCCGCGAGGTGGTCGAGGCGCGCGGCGGTCGCGTGGCCACGGTCGCGTTGCGCGAGGGCCTGTCCACCAGCGAGATCGTGCGCCGGATCCGCGAGGGGAAGGGCGGCTAGGTGCTCCCGAGCCTTTCCGGGAGGTCGGAAGCATTCGCGATCCCCGGCCCGTCACCCGCTTGCGCCCCCTCCGGGCCACGTCTAGTCTGTCCCGTCCTTTTCCCATCCGGGGGTGTGCGCATCCTGCGCCCGGCGCCCGGCGCGAACCTCGCGCGGCGCCCATGACCCGGGGCTCGGAGCGGCCATGTCGCAGAACTTCCTCAACTTCATCGGCGGCCAGTGGGTGCCGGCGCGCTCGGGCCGCACGTTCTCGAACTTGAACCCGGCCACGGGCGAGACACTTGGCCAGTTCCCGGAGTCGGGCGCCGGTGATCTCGACGCGGCCGTCCAGGCCGCCCGCGGCGCCATGCGCGCGTGGCAGCTTACGCCCGCCCCCAAGCGCGGCGAACTGCTCTACCGACTCGGCGCGCTCATCGCCAGCAAGAAGGAAGAGCTGGCCCGCGCCGCCACCCGCGAGATGGGCAAGATCCTCATCGAGACGCGCGGCGACGTGCAGGAGGGCGTGGACATGGCCTACCTGGCGGCCGGCGAGGGCCGCCGCCTCTACGGCGTGACCACCCCGAGCGAGATGCCGAACAAGTGGGCCATGAGCCTGCGCGTACCGATCGGCGTGGTGGGGGTGATCACGGCGTGGAACTTCCCGTTTGCCGTGCCGACCTGGAAGATTTTCCCCGCGCTGGTCGCGGGCAACACCGTGGTGTTCAAGCCTTCCGAGGAGACGCCCGAGATGGGCTGGCACCTGGCCAAGCTGCTCGAGGAAGTCGGGTTGCCGGCGGGCGTGTTCAACGTGGTGCACGGCACGGGGCCCGACGTGGGCTGGCCCATGGTGCAGCACGCGGGCGTGGACGTGCTGTCGTTCACCGGCTCGAATGCGGTCGGGGCCAAGCTCGCCACCGAAGGCGCGCGGCTCGGCAAGCGCGTGTCACTCGAGATGGGCGGCAAGAACGGCGTGATCGTGCTGGACGACGCGGACCTGTCACTGGCGGCGAACGCCGTGGCCTGGGGCGCATTCGGCACGACCGGCCAGCGCTGCACGGCGACGAGCCGCGTGATCGTGCACGAGCGCGTGCACGACGAGCTGGTGAAGCTGGTGGTGCAGCGCGCGCAGGCGCTGAAGCTGGGCGACGGACTGCTCGAGGGCGTCGAGATGGGCCCGCTCGTGAACGCGAAGCAGCTCGAGCGCGTGTCGGGCTATATGAAAGTGGGCGCCGAGGAGGGCGCCAAGGTGGCGGCCGGGGGCGGCCGGGCCGGGGGCCCGGACCTGGAACGTGGCTTCTTCTTCCAGCCGACCGTGCTCACGAACGTGCAGCCGCGCATGCGCGTGGCGCAGGAGGAGATCTTCGGTCCGGTCGTGAGCTTCGTGAAGGCGCGCTCGCTCGACGAGGCCATCGCCATCAACAACGACACGCCATTCGGCCTGTCGTCGGCCATCTTCACGAGCAATGTGAACGCGGCGTTCACCGCGATGCGCGACCTGAGCACCGGCATTGTGTACGTGAACCACGGCACCACCGGCGCCGAGACGCACCTGCCGTTCGGCGGAACGCGCGGCACGGGCAACGGTCACCGCGAGGCCGGCCACACCATGCTGGACGCGTTCACGGAGTGGAAGAGCGTGTACGTGGACTTCAGCGGCAAGGTGCAGCGCGCACAGATCGACAATAGTTAGGGGACTTCATGAACCTGCACGAATATCAGGGCAAGGAACTGTTCGCGCGCTATGGCCTGCCGGTGCTGCCCGGGCAGGTCGCGGGCACGCCGGAGGAGGCGCGCGACGTGGCGGCCTCGATCGGCGGCACCGTCGTGATCAAGGCGCAGGTGCAGGCCGGCGGCCGCGGCAAGGCCGGCGGCGTGAAGCTGGCGCACACGCCGGACGAGGCCTTCGACCGGGCGCGCGACATCCTGGCGCTCACCATCAAGGGGCTACCTGTGCGCAAGGTGCTGGTGGCGCAGGCCGCCGACATCGCCCGCGAGTACTACTGCGCCATCGTCATGGACCGCGAGAAGAAGGCGCCGCTGGTGATGTTGTCGGCCGAGGGCGGCGTGGACATCGAGGAGGTGGCGCGCACCGCTCCCGAGAAGCTCGTGCGCTTCCACATCCCGCAGGAAGGGCTACGGCCGTACATGGCGCGCAACCTCATGCGCCCGCTGTTCCCCGACTTCAAGCAGGCTGCGCAGGCCGCGGACATCCTGCTCCGGCTCTACCGCGTGTACTCGGACGGCGATTGCTCGCTGGCCGAGATCAACCCGCTCGCCGTGACGCCCGAGGGGCGCGTGGTCGCGCTCGACGCCAAGGTGATCCTCGATGACAACGCCGAGTTCCGTCACATGGACTGGGAGTCGTGGCGAGATCCGTCCGAGGAGACGCCGGGCGCGCGCCTGGCGCGCGAGAAGGGCCTGTCCTACGTCAAGCTTGACGGCGATATCGGCTGCATCGTAAACGGCGCGGGTCTGGCCATGGCGACCATGGACCTCATCAAGCACTACGGCGGCGAGCCCGCAAACTTCCTCGACATCGGCGGCTCCTCGAATCCCGAGAAGGTCACCGCCGCGCTCAAGATCATCACCAGTGACTCGCGCGCGAACGGCGCGAGCGAGAGCGCAGCCGCGAACGGCGGCGTGCGCGCCATCCTGTTCAACATCTTTGGCGGCATCACGCGCTGCGACGACGTCGCGAACGGCATCGTGGCTTCGCTCCAGACGTCGCCGCTGACCGTGCCGCTCGTCATCCGGCTCACCGGTACCAATGAGGAGAAGGCGCGTCAGATCCTCAAGGACCACGGCCTCGGCGCCACCACCAGCATGGACGAAGCCGTGCGCATGGTGATCGAGAAGGCGCAGGAGGTGGACGCGTGAGCATCCTGATCGATCGCAACACCCGGCTGATCGTGCAGGGCATCACCGGCCGGGACGGCGCGTTCCACACGCAGCAGATGGTCGCCTACGGCACGCACGTCGTGGGCGGCGTGACCCCGGGTAAGGGCGGCAGCGAAGTGCACGGCGTGCCGGTGTTCGACTCCGTGGCCGAGGCCGTCGAGGCGACCCGGGCGAACGCCACGGTGATCTACGTGCCGGCTCCGTTCGCGGCCGACGCGGTGCACGAGGCGGCGGACGCCGGCATCGCGCTGATCGTGTGCATCACCGAGGGCGTCCCGGTGCGCGACACGCTCGGCGCGTTCCACAAGGTGTTGGCGCTCCGCGGCGAGAAGAACCCGCTCGGCCGGCCGCGGCTCGTGGGGCCCAACTGCCCCGGCCTGATCTCGCCGGGCCAGGCCAAAGTGGGCATCCTGCCGGGCCACATCTGCACACCCGGCCCCGTGGGCGTGGTGAGCAAGAGCGGCACGCTCACCTACGAGGTGGTCAAGCAGCTCACCGATCAGGGCCTGGGCCAGACCACGTGCCTCGGCATCGGCGGCGATCCGGTGATCGGCACCGATTTCATCGACGCGCTCACGCTGTTCGAGGCGGACGGCCGGACCGAGGCGATCGTGCTCATGGGTGAGATCGGCGGCAACGCCGAGGAGCAGGCGGCGCATTTCATCAAGCGCCATGTCACGAAACCGGTGGTGGCATTCGTGGCCGGACAGACCGCGCCGCCAGGCAAGCGCATGGGCCACGCCGGCGCGATCATCTCGGGCGGCACGGGCACGGCCGCCGAGAAGATGGCCGCGTTCGAGGCGGCGGGCGTCCCGGTGGCACGCATCCCGTCCGAGATCCCCGCGCTCGTGTCCGAGCTGCTCCAGCGGCGCCGCGCACGCAAGCGAAATGGCGCGGCGAAGGCGACGGCGGCGACGTCGTCGACGAGCCGGGCCAACGGCGGTGCGCGGCCCCGGCGGGCCACCGCCAACGCAGGCGCGCTCAAAGCGGCCCCGAAGCGGGCGGCCGCGAAGCAGGCCGCGAAGACGTCCACGCGAAAGAAGAAGTAGACTCCGGCGGTTCCCCGGCGACGGGGGCCGGTCATCACCCCACGCACAACATCGCGGGCGCCGCCAGCGTCCCGCCAAGGAGGCTCGCCGTGGCTGTCGAACGTACGCTCTTCATCATCAAGCCGGATGCCACCGGCCGGAACCTGGTGGGAAAGATCCTCGCCCACGTCGAGGACAAGGGCTTCCGATTGATCGAGGCGCGTTACACCCGCATCACCCGCGAGCAGTGCAACGAGTTCTACTCGGAGCACGTGGGCAAGGGATTCTTCCCCGAGCTCGTGGACTTCATGACGTCCGGGCATGTGTTGGTCTGCTGCCTCGAGCGCGAAGCCGCCGTGGCGACGCTGCGCGAGGTGATCGGCGCGACCGACCCGGCACAGGCCGCCGAAGGGACCGTTCGCAAGCTTTTCGCGGAGTCCAAGGGCCGGAACTCGGTGCATGGCTCGGACAGCCTGGCCTCGGCGGAACGCGAGGTGAAACTGTTTTTCGGCGTCGCCGCGCTGTCCCACTGAGCCGGGTCCCGCCAGCGCGGACCTTGGGGGCCGGGCGATCCCGGGGGCCCCTCGGGCCGACCGGGTGGACGCTCGCAAAGTCCCTATGCTAGTTTTCGCTCGTTTCAGGGGGACGGCCTCGGGCCGTCCCATGTGCATATGACCGGATTCGTGCTCGATCTCGGTACGCTTCGCCCGGCGATGGACCGGGTGCAGGTCGAGAGCGCGCCAGCCGAGGTCGGACTCTCGCAACCCGAATGGCGCGAACAGGTTCGCGGCTCGTTCACGATCGAGAAGTCGGGCGAGCGGGTGTCGGTGCGCGGCTCCGTGCGGTCGCGGGTCCATCTCGAATGCGTGCGGTGCCTGCGGGAGCTCGACCTCCCGCTCGAGGCGGCGCTCGTGGTGTATGCGGAACGCTCCGGTTCGACTTCGCGCGAAGAGCAGGATGCGCTCGAGCGCGACGATTTCATGCTGTTTCACGATGGCCGGCGGCTGGACCTGCGCGAACCGGTTCGCGAGGCGCTGCTGCTGGAGGTTCCGATCTCTCCCCGCTGTCGGGAGGACTGCCCGGGCCTGTGCCCGAAGTGTGGTGCCGAGCTGGCGCTCGGGGCGTGCAACTGCCCCCGGGACTGACCGGCGGCCACGCTCGGGGCTCCGGTCCGGAACCTGGAGGTAGAAGCTCATGGCGGTTCCCAAGCGACGTCATTCGCACACGCGCGGCAAGAAGCGGCGCACTCACTGGAAGCTCGGCAAGCCGGGTCTCTCGAACTGCGCGCATTGCGGCGCCCCGCGCCTCCCGCACCGCATCTGCGCGAGCTGCGGGTATTACAAGGGCGAAGAGATCGTCACGCCGCGCGAAGCATAGCGGCGGACGACACTCATGACCTCTGTCCCGCGCATCGGGATTGATGCGATGGGAGGCGACTTCGGCCCGCAGCCCGTGGCCGAAGGCGCCGCGCTCGCGCTGCGCGAGTGGCCCGGCCGCTTCCGCCTGACGCTCGCGGGCGACGAGGCCGAGATCCGCGCGGCCCTGAAGCGCGCCCACGTGGACGCCGCGCAGGTCAGCATCGTGCACGCGACCGAGAAGATCGATATGGGCGCCAAGGCCACGGCGGCGGCACGCAAGTCCGGCACGTCGCTCGGCATCCTCACGCAGCTGCACAAGGACGGGCAGCTCGACGGCATCTTCAGCGCCGGCAACACCGGCGCCGTCGTGGCCACCGCGCTGCTCGGGCTTGGGCGCCTCGAGGGCGTGTCGCGCCCGGCGCTGGCCGCGTTCTTCCCCAACGCCGGCCACGGCACCGTGGTGCTGGACGTGGGTGCGAACGCCGAGGTGAAGCCGGCGTGGCTGGTGCAGTTCGCGCACATGGGTTCGTGCATGGCCCGCTACCTGCTCGGCCACGAGAACCCGCGCGTCGGTTTGCTGTCGATCGGCGAGGAGGAGAATAAGGGCAACCAGCTCGTGCAGGAGACGTTGCCACTGGTGAAGGCGGCGCGGCATTTGAACTTCATCGGCCCGGTCGAGGGACGCGACCTGTTCAAGGGTACCTGCGACGTGATCGTGACCGACGGCTTCACCGGCAACGTGCTCCTGAAGACCGCCGAGGGCGCCGCGTCATTCCTCGGCCGCTCGGTGCGCGACGAAGTGAAGAAGGATCCGCTGGCACTGTTCGGCGCGCTGTTCCTGCGCGGCGCCCTGCAGCGGTTGCGCTCGCGCATCGACTGGCAGGAGTACGGCGCCGCGCCATTGCTGGGCGTGAACGGTGTGTGCTTCATCGGCCACGGCTCGAGCGGACCGCGCGCATTTCGCAGCGCGATCCACACGCTGACCACGTTCGTGGAGCAACGCGTCAACGAACACATCCGTGAGGAGATCCAGGCGGATCATGACTCGGCGGCCTGACGGCATTCGCGGCACGACGATCACCGGCACGGGGATGTACGTGCCCGATCGCGTGCTCACCAACGACGACCTCGCCCGGCTGGTGGACACGTCGGACGAATGGATCGTGGAACGTACCGGCATCCGCACGCGCCGGATCGCCGCGCCCGAGCAGGCCTCAAGCGACCTGGCGCTGCTGGCCTGCCGACGCGCGCTCGCCATGGCGGACGTGGACCCGGCGGACGTGGACCAGATCGTGCTCGCCACCACGACGCCAGATCGCATCCTGCCGTCGTGCGCCTGCACGCTGCAGCAGAAGCTGGGCGCCTCGCGCGCCGCGGCTTACGACATGTTCGCCGCCTGCACCGGGTTCGTGTTCGGCATGGGCCTCGCGCGCGGGCTCGTCGGCGCGGGCGTGGCCGACACCGTGCTCGTGGTGGGGGTGGAGACGCTGTCGCGCATCGTGGACTACACCGACCGCAACACCTGCGTGCTGTTCGGTGACGGCGCCGGCGCCGCCGTGTTCCAGGCGTGCGAGTACGGTGTGGGCGTGCACGCGGTGGACATGCACAGCGACGGCGAGCTGGGCGAGGTGCTCGAAGTGCCCGCCGGCATCTCGCGCAATCCCGCCACCGATACCACGGTGGCCGCGCGCGAACACTTCATTCGCATGCAGGGCAAGAAGCTCTACCCGTTCGCGGTGCGGAGCATGGAAGAGGCCACGCGGCGCTGCCTCGACCAGTCCGGCTGGACGGCCAGCGACATCGACCTCTTGATCCCGCACCAGGCGAACCTGCGCATCATCGAGGCCGTGCGCGAGCGGCTCGGGCTGCCCGAGGACAAGGTGTACGTGAACATCGACCGTTATGGGAACACGTCGTCGGCCTCCATCCCGATCGCGCTCGACGAGTGCGTGCGCTCCGGCCGCCTCAAGGCGGGCGACAAACTGGGCGTGGCCGCGTTCGGCGGCGGAGCCACGTGGGGCGCCTCGGCGATGACCTGGACCCTGTCGCAGGCGCGGGCGCAGCGCGCGGCCGCCACGCCGGCCGCGGTGAACGAGGCGGTGTCGTGAAACTCGCGTTCCTGTTCCCGGGACAGGGTGCGCAGGCCGTGGGCATGGGCCGCGCGCTCGCCGAGGCGTTCCCCGAGGCGCATGCGACGTTCGCGACCGCGGACGCCGTGCTGGGCTTCGCGCTGTCCGAGCTGTGCTGGAACGGGCCCGCCGAGGAGTTGAGGAAGAGCTCCAACACGCAGCCGGCGCTGCTCACGCACAGCGTGGCCGCCTGGCGGCTGGTCGAAGCCGCGGGGCTCGTACCCGACTACGTCGCGGGCCACAGCCTGGGCGAGTACTCGGCGTGCGTGGCGGCGGGCGCGCTGTCGTTCGAGGACGCGCTCGTGCTCACGCGGCGGCGCGGCGAGCTCATGTTCGAGGCGGGACTCGCGCGACCCGGCGCCATGGCGGCGCTGCTCGGGCTGTCGCGCGAGGACGCCGAGGCGGCGTGCGCCGAGGCCGCAAGCGCCGGCATCGTGCGCGCGGCCAACCTGAACGCGCCCGGGCAAGTCGTGATCTCGGGGGAACCGGCCGCCGTGGAGCTGGCCTGCGAGCTCGCCAAGGCGCGCGGTGCGAAGCGCGCCATCAAGCTCGAGGTGAGCGGCGCGTTCCACTCACCGCTCATGGAACCGGCCGCGAGGGGCCTGGCCGAAGCGCTTGCCCGCGTCACGATCCGTGACGCGCGCTGCCCTGTGGTGTCCAATGCGTGGGCACGCCCGGTGCAGAAGTCCTCGGAGATCCGCCAAGCGCTCGAGGAGCAGCTACTCGCAAGCGTGCGCTGGGAGGACTCCATGCGCTGGCTGCGGGGCGCGGGCGTGGAGGGGTTCGTGGAACTCGGCACGGGCAAGGTGCTGCGCGGACTGCTGCGCACCATCGATCCCGCCGCGAGCAGCTGGAACGTGGAAGACCCGGACAGCCTCGCTGCGACGCGCACCGCGCTCGCCGGGGCGGGACGGGGAGCATGACGGAGGGCGCATGACCGAGACGCGCATGGACCCGGCCGGAGTCGTGGTCCGCGAACTCGAGGGCCAGGTGGCCTTCGTGACCGGCGGCGCCACCGGCATCGGACTCGCCGTGTCGCGCACGCTGGCCGCGCGCGGCGCCGCGGTGGCGATCTTCGCACGCAATGGTGCGCGCGCCGAGGAGGCCGCCACCGCGATCCGGGACCTGAGCGGCAAGGCGCAAGCTTTTGCGGCCGACATCACGAACAGCGACGGCGTGGACGCGGTGTTCGGCGCGGCGCTCGAGCAACTCGGGCGCGTGGACATCCTGGTGAACAACGCCGGTCTCACGCGCGACGGACTGTTCATGCGCATGACGGACGAGCAATGGAGCCAGGTGATCGACACCAACCTCACGGGTGCGTTCCGCTGCGCGCGCGCAGTGGCGCGCTCGATGATCAAGGCGCGCTATGGCCGCATCGTGAACGTGTCGTCGGTGGTCGGACTCATGGGCAATGCCGGCCAGGCCAACTATTGCGCCAGCAAGGCCGGGCTGCTCGGACTTACCAAGGCCCTGGCGCGCGAACTCGCCTCGCGTTCGATCACCGTGAACGCGGTGTGCCCCGGATTCATCGCGACCGAGATGACCGCTCAGCTGCCCGAGGCCGCTCAGGCCGACCTCAAGTCCCGCATCCCGCTCGGCCGGCTCGGCTCGCCCGAGGATGTGGCGGAGGTGATCGCGTTCCTCGTCTCGCCTCGAGCCGGCTACGTCACCGGCCAGACCTGGACGGTGGACGGCGGCATGGTCATGGAGTGAAGGAAGTCCAAGAATCCCCCAACACAGGAGGTGAATCCAACATGGCAGCGTTCGACGAGAGCAAGGTCAAGGAGATCATCGCCAAGGAACTGGAAGTCGATCTGAAGCAGCTCCAGCCCGAGGCCAAGTTCATCGAGGATCTGGGCGTGGACTCGCTCGACATCGTCGAGCTGGTGATGGCGCTGGAAGAGGAGTTCGGGCTGGACATCCCGGACGAGGACGCCGACAAGCTCAAGACCGTCGGTGACGCGATGAACTACCTGCAGCAGCACGCGGGCAAGTAGAGCGCTGAGCCGCAACGGAGCGCTGGGGTCCCGCGCCGCCGCCGCCGCTGGCGGACAGGCCGGCGCGGGGACACGCCCGCGCTCCGCAACCCCCAAGGAGAGTCGTGACGCATGAACGGCAATAGCCCCCGGGTGTTCGTGACCGGTGCGGGAGTCGTCTCGCCGGTCGGGAACAATGTCGAGGACTGCTGGCGGAACCTGGTCGACGGCAAGTCCGGCGCAGGACCGATCACGCGCTTCGACGCGTCCGAGTACGAGACGCGTTTCGCGTGCGAGGTGAAGGACTTCTCGTTCGACGGCATACTCGACCGCAAGGACGCGAAGCGGATGGATCGCTTCGTACAGTTCGCGGTCGTGGCCTCGCACGAGGCGTTGCGATCGGCCGGGCTCGGGGACCATCGCCCCGACGCCGAGCGGATCGGCGTCATCGTCGGCAGTGGCATCGGTGGCATGGAGACGTTCGAGGAGCAGCATACGAACCTCCTCCAGAAGGGCCACCGGCGCGTCAGCCCGTTCTTCATCCCCATGATGATCTCGGATATGGCGGCGGGGCAGGTGTCGATCACGTTCGGCTTGAAGGGCCCGAACTTCGGCACGGTCTCGGCCTGCGCCTCGGGCGCACATGCCATCGGCGAGGCGCTGCGATTGCTGCGCGCTGGTGATGCCGACGTGATCCTCGCGGGAGGGGCCGAAGCCACGATCACACCCATGGCGGTGGCCGGCTTCGGCAATATGCGCGCACTCTCCACTCGAAACGACGATCCCCAGCACGCGAGCCGCCCGTTCGACGTCGGACGGGACGGGTTCGTGATCGGCGAAGGGTCCGGCATGCTCGTCCTGGAAACGGAGGCGCACGCGAAAGCTCGCGGCGCCACGTTGATCTGCGAGCTGGCCGGCTATGGCGCCTCGGGCGATGCCTACCATATGACCGCCCCGTGCGTGGACGGCGAAGGCGCGGCGCGCGCCATGCAGCGCGCGCTCGCGGACGCCGCCATGGCACCGGGCGAGGTGGGCTACATCAACGCCCATGGCACTTCCACGCCGGCCGGGGACCCCATCGAGGTGACCGCGGTGAAGTCGGTATTCGCCGACCACGCGCAGCGCCTGTGCATGGGTTCCACCAAGTCCATGACCGGACACCTGCTCGGCGCAGCCGGCGGCCTCGAGGCCGTGGTATGCGCGCTCGTACTGCAGCGGGGGATCGTCCCACCTACCATCAATCTCGAAACACCGGATCCCCAATGCGACCTCGATCTGGTTCCGAACACGGCCCGGAACGTGAAACTCAAGGCCGTGATGTCGAACTCCTTTGGGTTCGGCGGTCACAACGTGTCACTGGCGATGAGGGCCGTGTCGTAAGGGCACGCACTCGGCGACGGGGCGGCCGCGGCCGTCGCCGCACGCGTCCGCAGTCGTCGCCCGCACCTGCACCCGCTCCGCGTCGCTCGTGGTGGCGTTGGTTAACCTCGCTGTTCGCTTCCCCGCGCGAGACCTCGCGCGAGAAGTCCCTGGGCGCACAGGAATCGCGCGTGCTGGCGGAGTTCTGCCGCCAGTTCGGGCTGCCGTTCCGCGACCTGTCGCTGCTCAAGCTGGCGCTCACCCACCGCTCGTACCTGAGCGTGACGGGGCAGGGGCCGCGCGAGTCCAACGAGCGCCTGGAGTTCCTGGGCGACTCCGTGCTGGGACTGGTGACGAGCGAGTACCTCTACCGCCGCCATCCGGACGAGCACGAGGGGCAGCTCACCAAGACCAAGTCCCTGCTCGTCTCGAAAGCGATCCTGTCGCGGCGCGCCCTGCGCATCGGGCTGGGGCGCTTCGTGCTCATGAGCCATTCCGAGGTGGAGTCGGGTGGCCGCCAGCGGCTGTCCATCCTCGCCGACGCGTTCGAGTCGGTGATCGGCGCGGTCTACCTGGACCAGGGCTTCGAGGCGGCGCGCACGTTCATCCACCAGCACCTGCTGGCGGAATCCGACGCCATCACCTCGGATAAGCGTCACACGAACTACAAGAGCCACCTTCAGGAATACGTGCAGAACTCGTTCCGCACGCATCCCGTGTATCGCATCCGCAGCGAATACGGGCCCGACCACTCCAAGTACTTCATGGTCGAGGTCATGGTGGGCAAGCGCACGCTCGGCGAGGGCCGCGGACACAACAAGAAAGAGGCCGAGCAGGCGGCCGCGCGGGACGCCCTCGAAAAGGTCGAGCGCTTGCGCCGCAAGGTGCGCGAGGACGACGACCGCGAGGCCGAGGCGCCGCGCGCGCGCGAGTCCTCGGAGCGTGTGTCGCGGGGCGACTCGCGTCGCGAGTCGGTCGCGCGTCGCGAGGCCACACCCGAGCATTCGCGCCGGCCGGCGCCGCCCGTGCGTGACGAGGAAGACGACGATCGAGACGACGACGACGAATCCTCGAGCCGTCGCCGCCGAAGCCGGCGAACGGGTCGTGCACGTCATGCGCGGGGCGAAGAGGGCCGTCGCATCGCGCGGCCGGAGGCGGCTGAGGATCGCGTGACGGAGGAGCCGCCCGTTGCCAGGTTCCAGGCCTCCTACGAGCTGGACGAGGACGTGGAGGAGCCGCGCGCGAGCGTGCGCCCCGAACCCGAGTCGCCGTCGCGCGGTCCGGTGCTGGAAGAACTCGACGATGCGACGGGGCCAGCCCCGACCCCGGCCGCTGCCCGTCGCGCCATGCGGTTCGGTCGTGGCCGTCGGCGCGAGCTCGCGCCCGATGGCACCGCAACGGTGCCCGCCGAAGCGCGCTCGATGGATCCGACCGGAGAGCGGCTCGTGGACCCCTACGAGTCGGACGAGCCTCGCGCCGAGGAGCTCGCGGCGCCGGTCGTGGACGTGCCCGTTCCCGAGGAGATCGTGGGCGTCGAGAGCGAGCGAGACCGCGAGGCGCGCATCGACGAGATGGAGCGAGCGCTGGAGAACTTCGGACGTCGCCGCAGCCCGGACTACGGACGCCGCGGTCGTCGTCGCTGATGCCCAGTCGCACCGCGGGTGCTGCACGCGCTCGCGGTGCGGCATGTTAGCCTTGGCTCGCATGTGGCTCCTTCTCCTGTCGCTCGCACTCGCCGACGGCCCTGCCGCCGCGGCCCCGGCCGCGCGAGCGCCGCGCACGGCTCGCCCCGCCGCGGCTGCGACGCCCGCGGCCGATACCAGCACGGGCCGTTACCTGAGTGAGGAGGGCGTTCGCTATTACCTGAGCGCACGCTTGCTCGAGCAGTCCGGCAAGCTCACCGAGGCGCTCGGCGAGTACTACCGAGCGCTGAGCCTGGACCCGCGCTCCACCGACCTGCTGGTGCGCATCAGCCAGTTGTGCGCCCAACTCGGAGACCCGGCGCGCTCGCTCGAGTTCGCCGAGCGCGCGCTGGCCCGCGACCCCGACGACTGGCGCGCGCTCTGGCTACAGGGCGCGGCGCGCTTCAGCACCGGTCGCGCGGCCGAAGCCCTGCCGTCGCTCGAGCGCGCGAGCGCGATCGACTCCACCCAGGCCGAAGTGCTGCGGACGACCGCACGCGTGGCCGAGACGCTCGGGCGTGCAGACGTGGCGGAGCGCGCGTGGCGGCGCCTGGTGTGGGTGGACGACGAGGACGGCGAGGCGTGGTTCCAGATTGCCGCCGCCGAGGCCCGGCGTGGCGAGTTCGTGGCGGCCAAGGTCTCGCTTCAGCGCGCGAGCCAGTTGAATCCCACGCGTCCCGGCCTGGTATTCCTGCAGGCCTGGGTGAAGGAGAGCCTCGGCGACATCCCGGCCGCGATCGCCCTCTACCAGAATCATCTCAAGATCCACGTGGATGACGTGGGCACGCGACGCCGCCTCGTGGGCCTCTACCTGCGCGTGGACCGCGACGGGGACGCCTACGAAGAGGCGCGTCGCGTGGCGCGGGCCGACCCGAACGACGTGGAATCGATCCAGGTGCTGGCCGACCTGGCGCTCAAGACCAAGCACACCGCCGAGGGCGAGCGATTGCTCACGCAGTTGCGCTCGAAGAATCCAGGCGACCCCGAGAACGTGGCCCGCGTCGTCGTGGTGTTGGCCCGGAACGGGCGGGGTCGCGATGCCGCGCGCATCGCGGACCAGTGGGTGACCGACCACCCCGGGCACGCCGCCGGCCCGATGCTCGCCGTGCGCGCGTGGACCGCCGCGGGAGTCCCCGACACCGCCATCGCGCGCGCGCGCCGCGCCGTGGCGCTGGCGCCGGATTCCACCGAGCCGCGCCGCCTGCTCGCACGCACGCTGCAGGATGCGCGCCGCTTTGCCGAAGCCGAGCGGGAGTGGCGGGTGCTCCGCGAACGCCATCCGCGCGAGCCCGGGTTCGCGCTCGACCTGGGCGGCTGTCGCGAGCGCTCGGGCGACGTGAACGGCGCCGTGGCCGCCGGGCGCGAGGCGCTCAAACTCGCGCCCGACTGGGCGCCCGCCCTCAACTTTCTCGGCTACATCCTCGCCGACCACGGTCGCGAGCTGGACGAGGCCCGAGGCCTGATCGAACGAGCCGTCCGACAGGACCCACTGAACGGAGCGTTCGTGGATTCGTTCGGCTGGGTGCTCTACCGCCTCGGGCGTCTGCCCGAGGCCCGCGAGCATCTGGAGCGGGCGGTCCGGCTGACCGGCGGCGACCCGGTGGTGCGCGAGCACCTGGGCGACGTATACCGCGACCTCCGCCAGCCCGACCTGGCCCGCGAGCAGTATCGGTTGGGCGAGGCGTCGAACGGCGAGAACCAGAAGCGGGTGGCGGAGAAGCTGAAGGCGCTGCGCTGAGGCCCCGCCAGCCACACAACTCTTTGTCTTGTGTGTGCTTAGCTAGTGCGGCGAAGATTGTGGGGGCCGCCGGCCACCGCTGCAAGTCGATGTCCCGTGACTCCGGCAAGTGTCTCGGACGGTCCTGACGGGCCACTCCAACAATCTTCGCCGCACAACCAAGACGTTACATCTCCGGAACTTTCGTCCCCTGCCGGGGTATGCCCACTCAAGTGAGGTCCCGCTTGGCCCCAGATCGAGACCCTCTCCCACCCCAGATCGTGAGCCTCTCGGACGAGGATCTCATGGGACGGGTGGCCGAGGATGACGAACGAGCATTCACCGAACTCGTGCGCCGGTTCCAGGGGCGGGTGGGCAACCTCATCAGTCGGGTGTTGAACGACCGGGAGAGCGTCGACGACCTCGCGCAGGAAGTGTTCGTGCGCGTGTTCGTGCACCGCCGGAACTATCGGCGGGGCTCGAAGTTCTCCACCTGGGTGTTCACCATCGCCGCGAACCTCGCCAAGAACGAGATCCGGCGACGGGTGAGGCGCAGGAACTGGTTCTCGCTCGACGCGCTCACCGAAGTGTTGTCGGACAGCTTGCCGCAGCTCGCGGATCCCACGGAGAGCCGGGAGCGGGGCATGGAGCGGGAGCAGTTGCAGGGGGCCGTGGGACGCGCCATCGCGACGGTGCCCGAGAAGTACCGATTGGCGCTGGTGCTCCGTGACATCGAAGGACTGGCTTACGAGGAGATCGCCGAAGTGCTGGGCCTGCCGGGCGGAACGGTGCGTTCTCGCATCAATCGCGCCCGCGGCATGCTGCAGCGCAAGCTCCAACCGCTACTCCGAAAGCAGGATGCTCAATGAATCGATGTGACCAGGCTCGGCGGTTGTTCGGCGCCTACTGGGACGACGAGGGGACGCAGGCCGAGCGCGAATGGCTCGAGACCCACTTCACCGCGTGCCCGGGCTGCCGCCGCCAGTACGAACAGTTCTCGCGCACGCTCGAGGTGGTGAGCTCCATGCCGCGCACCGAGATCGCGCAAGACCTGCCGGAGCGCGCGCTGCTCGCAGCGCGCCGTGCCGGCGTCGTGCCCGATCGGCTCGCGATCGCCCCGGCGACGCCGCGCTGGGTGCCGATCACGGCCACCGCGGCACTTGCCGTACTCGTGGTCGCGCTGCTGCTGCCTGCCGTCGCGCCGCTGCTCGGCACGCGCGGCGAGGGCCTGCGCGCGTCACTCGCACCCGGCGAGCCCGCAGTGGCGGAGCCCCGTCTCGTGGCGTCGGCGGAGCACCCTGCGAATGTGGCCCGCCCCACCGCGACGCTCGCGGATTCACTGTTCGATCACTCCGACGACGTGGAGTTCATCCTCGATCCCGTCGTCCTCCACCGCGGCCGCGCGCAGTCGGCCTCTCGCCTGCCCGAGGGTGTGCAGGGCGAGCAGACGGTGATCTCGTTCTGAGCCGGCCCGTGCCCCCGCCCGTCCTGCCGTCGCGCTGCAGCCTCGGTCGAGGCGTGTCGGGACGGGGCGCCGCTCGGGGGGTCGCAGTCCTGCTGATGGCACTGGTCGCATTCGCGTGGTGCGCGCCCCGAGCGGGCGCCCAGTCCACGCTTTCGGCGATCGAGGCCGACGTGGAACGCATCGCGCGTCGCGCACGCCCGTGCGTGGTCACGGTGATCGCCCAGCGCACCACGTCTCGCGCCGGACAGCCGCGCCGCACGCACAACCGCGTCGGCTCCGGCGTGTCGGTCTCGGCGAGGGGCGTGCTCACCACCGCCAGCGTGGTACTGGGCGCAGAGCGCGTGTACGTGATCTCCGAGAATCATCTGCAAGTGGAAGCGCGCATTGTGGGGGTGGATCCGGTGCGCAATCTGGCGCTGCTCCGGCCCGAAGGGCTGGAACTGGCCTCGCTGCCGCTCGCCGCCAAGCCCGCTGGCAGCGGCGAGTGGGTGATCGCGCTGGGAAACTCATACCGTGGTTCGCCGACGCAGTCCGTGGGCATGGTGGCGCTGCGCTTCTCCGAACCCGGAACGAACTTGCTCCAGCTCACGAACGAGGTGCACCCCGGCAACAGCGGCGGCGCCGCGGTCAACTCGCGCGGGGAGCTGTTGGGCCTGGTGCAGGGTGAGCTGGGGGCCCCCGAGCAACCGGGGCAACGCGAACGCACCGAGCGCCGGCCGGGTGGCGTGAGCTTCGCCATCCCCACCGACGACATCGTGCCGTTCCTGGACGGACTCGCGAAGTACGGCCGCGTGCGCCACGGCATGTTCGGCGTGTCCACGCGCGCTGCGTTCGTGAAGAGTGCCTCGGATCCCGCCGACCGCGTGCCGCTCGGAGCGCTCGTCGAGGCGGTACAGCCGGGCGGTGCCGCAGAGCGCCTGGGGCTGCGGAAGGGCGATTTGATCGTGGCGTTCAACCACGAGCGCGTGGAATACCCCGAGCAACTCGCGCGCTGGGTCGCGGTGACAGGTCCCGGCGCGCGCGTGACGGTGGTGTGGGCGCGGAATGACCTGCGCCACGAAGGCGCCACGCGTCTCGACGAGGCGCCCAGCGCGATCCCGTCCTGGATGCGCGAGGAGCCTGCGTCCGCTTTGTCCGCCGGCGCCGGGCCGAACGGCGCGCGCGCGGTCCTCGAGCCGCGCTTGCGTACCGTGTCGCGCGAGCCGCTCGGGCAGCGCGGCGCCGCCGACAGTACTGCTCGCTGAGCTTGCCCGCGCGAGCCGCGGCCCGCGGCTCGTCGTGTATGCTGGCCGCGTGAGCCGCGATCTCGTGCTGACGTTTCCGCGTGACGCCGTGAGGTCGCGCGTGCGCATCGCGCGCGGTGGGCTCGCCCGGCTCGGGACGTTTGCGCGGGCGGTGACCGGCGCCCGCCACGTCGTGCTCGTGTGCGACACGCGCGTGGGCCGATTCCACGGCGGAACGGCCGCGCGCGCGCTGCGCCACGCCGGGATCGCCGTGGACGTGCTGCATGTGGCGCCGGGCGAGCGCGCCAAGCGCCCCGGCGTGCTCGAGCGCGTGTGGGAGGGGCTCGCCGCCGCGGGCCTGGGGCGCGACGGCGCCGTCGTGGCGCTCGGAGGCGGCGTGGTGGGGGACCTGGCCGGGTTCGCGGCCGCGACCTGGCTTCGCGGCGTGCCGTGGGTGGCCGTGCCCACCACGGTGCTCGCCCAGGTGGATGCGAGCGTGGGCGGCAAGACCGCGGTGGACCTTGCGGCGGGCAAGAACCTGGCGGGTGCGTTCCACCAGCCGGCGGGAGTGCTGGTGGACGCTGATACGCTCGCCACGCTGCCCGCGCGGCATCGGCGCAGCGGGCTCGCCGAGGTGGTGAAGACCGGCTTCGCGGTGGATGCGGCGTTCTGGCGCTGGATCGAGGCGCGCCTCGACGCGCTCGACGCGGGCGAGCCGGCCGCGCTCGCCGGTGCGGTGGCGCGCTCGATCGCGGCCAAGGCCCGCGTGGTACAGGCGGACGAACGCGAGCGCGAGGGTGGGCGCCGCACGGCGCTCAACTTCGGCCACACACTTGGACACGCGATCGAGGCGTCACTCGGCTACCGCCGCATGCTCCACGGCGAGGCGGTGGCGGTCGGCATGCGGGCGGCGGCGTGGCTGTCGGTGCGCGAGGCGGGGTTGGCGCCGGAGTCGCACATCCGGCTCGAGGCCGCACTCGATCACCTCGGGCTGCCGGTGCGCATGCCGGCCATTCCGCTGGCCCGGTTGCTCGCGGCGATGCGACAGGACAAGAAGCGTGCGCGCGGAGCGGTGCGGTGGGTATTGACGCCCCGGATAGGCGATGCTAGCGTCCCGCGCGCTGTGGAGTCCCGACTCGTGCGTGCCGCGCTGGTGGTTTCCGGCGCGCGTACGGCGCGTGCCTGAAGGTGGCCCCGATGCGACGCATCCTCATCCTGCACGGACCCAACCTCCAGGCGCTCGGCACGCGCGAGCCGGAAATCTACGGCCGCGTGACGCTGGACGAAGTGAACGCCCGTCTCGGCTCGCTCGCGGATGAACTCGGCTGCGAGGTCGAATTCCTCCAGAGCGCGCACGAAGGGGTTCTCATCGACGCGTTGTACCAGGCCCGCGGCCGCTGTCACGGTGTGGTCTTCAACCCGGGCGGCCTCACGCACACGAGCGTCGCATTGCGCGACGCGATCGCGAGCGCCGGCCTCCCGACGGTCGAGGTGCACGTGTCGAATCCGCACTCGCGTGAAGCGTTCCGCCACACCTCGCTAGTTTCCGGCGTCATGCTGGGCGCGGTGACCGGATTCGGCGCCGACAGTTACCTGCTCGCCTTGCGCGGCCTGGTCGCGCGGCTGGAGGCCCATGGCGCGCGCGGTTGAGCGGAAGAAGCGCGGCAAGGCCGCCCCACCCGCGGCGCGTCCCGCGCCGGCGTCAAATTCGGCGGTCGCCGGCTTCGAACTGGGCGAACTTCGCCAACTCATCCGCCTGGTCCAGCGCACGGGGATCGGCGAGCTCGAGGTGAACTCGGGCGGCCGCTCGGTGCGCATCGCCGCAACGGCGATCGCCGGAGCGATGGCGGTGCCCTCGGCGGTGGTCGCGGCGGCCCCGGGCCCCGCGGCCGCCGCCAGTCCCGAGACGCCGCAAAGGAAGCCGGCGGCCGAGCCCGCCAGCACCTACAAAGCACTCACGTCGCCGATGGTGGGGACGTTCTACCGTTCGCCCGCGCCCGACGCGGATCCATTCATCGAAGTCGGGGACATCGTCGAGGTGGGGCAGACGGTGTGTATCATCGAAGCCATGAAGCTCATGAACGAGATCGAGGCGGAGACCAAGGGCAGGGTCGTACAGGTGTTGGTCGAGAACGCCCAGCCGGTGGAGTTCGGGCAGAAACTGATCCTGGTGGAACCGCTCTGACAAGGAAGTCCGATCGGGCTTCGAGCCGCGGGCAGGCCCCGTGCGCGAACGCAGCCCCCATGACGAGGGCGACATGAACATCCGCAGCGTGCTCGAGAAGATGATCGCCGCACGTGCGAGCGATCTGCACCTGAAGGCCGGCACTCCGCCGGTGGTGCGAGTGGACGGTGTCCTCTATACGCTCGACGAACCAGCTCCGACCTCGCAGGAGTTGCGCGAGGTGTACCAGCAGATGCTCAACGAGGAGCAGCGAGCGCACTTCACCACCCATCACGAGATCGATTTCGCGTTCGGCGTGTCGGGGCTGGCGCGGTTCCGCGCCAACATCTTCATGCAGCGTGGCACGCCGGCATTGGCCCTGCGCCACGTGCCGGTCGAGGTGCCCACAATCGAGGACTTGGGGCTGCCGCCGGCGATTCGCGACCTGGCGTTCTCGCCGCGCGGGTTGATCCTGGTCACGGGCCGCACGGGCTCGGGTAAGTCCACGTCGCTCGCGGCCATGATTGACACCATCAACCGCACCACCACGCGCAACATCATCACGGTCGAGGACCCGATCGAGTTCCTGCACCGCGACCGGCTGTCGTTCATCCACCAGCGCGAGGTGGGCCTCGACACGGCCTCGTTCCATGACGGGCTTCGCTACGTCCTGCGCCAGGATCCCGACATCATCCTGGTGGGCGAGATCCGCAACCTGGAGACCATGTCCACCGCGCTCATGGCGGCCGACACCGGCCACCTGGTGATGAGCACGCTGCACACCACGGACGTGGTGCAGAGCATCCAGCGCGTCATCTCGTTCTACCCGCCGCACCAGCACGACGAGATCCGCATGGCGCTCGCAGCGAACCTGCGCGCCGTGGTGTCCCAGCGCCTGATCCCGCGCCGCGACGGCGCCGGGCGCATCCCGGCCGTCGAGGTCATGGTGACCACGCCGACCGTGCGCGAGTACATCCTCGTGCCGGAGAAGATCCCGCTCCTGCACACACTCATCAGCGAGGGCGTCACGCAGTACGGCATGCAGACGTTCGACCAGTCCGTGCTGGCCCTGTTGCGCGAGGGGCTCATCACCGAGGAAGAGGCGCTCCGCAACTGCAACAACCCGAACGAGCTGTTGCTCAAGCTCAAGGGCTTCGCGAGCACCTCGGACCGCACCTGGCAGGCGGTGGACGCCGTCGAGCGCGAGGGCACCGGCACGCCTCCCGTGGCCGGCGGTTCCCCGTCGTCGGCAGGCTCGATGAGCGGGAGCCCGGCCAAGCCTGATTGGATGTCTCGCGAATAGAGGGCCGCTCCCGTGTTCAAGAAGGTCCTGATCGCCAATCGCGGCGAGATCGCGCTGCGTGTCATCCGCGCCTGCCGAGAGTTGGACATCGCCACCGTGGCGGTGTTCAGCGTGGCGGACCGGGACAGCCTACACGTCCGGCTCGCGGATGAATCCGTGTGCATCGGGCCACCCGCGCCGGCCCAGTCCTACAATTACATCGCCCGACTGATCTCGGCCGCCGAGGTCACCGGCGCAGACGCGATCCATCCCGGCTACGGCTTCCTGTCCGAGAACGCGCACTTCGTCGAAGTGTGTGAGTCGTGCGGGTTCACGTTCATAGGGCCCAGCCCCGAGATGATCCGACGCATGGGCGACAAGGCCGAGGCCAAGCGCACGATGCGAGCGGCCGGTCTGCCGATGGTGCCGGGCAGCGACGGCGTGATCGGTGACGTGGACGAGGCGACGGTCATCGCCCGCGAGATCGGGTTCCCGGTGATCGTGAAGGCGTCGGCCGGCGGCGGCGGCCGCGGCATGCGCATCGCGCACGACGAGAAGCAGCTGCGGCAGGGCTTCGGCATCGCCCAGGCCGAGGCCGGCGCGGCGTTCAACAACAACGCCGTCTACCTGGAGAAATACATCGTCAAGCCGCGCCACATCGAGATCCAGCTGTTCGGCGACGGCCACGGCAGCGTGGTGCACCTGGGCGAGCGCGAGTGCTCGGTGCAGCGCAACCACCAAAAGCTCATCGAGGAAGCACCGAGCTCGGTGCTGACGCCCGAGCAGAGAATCCAGATGGGCGAACTGGCGGCGCGCGGCGCCGCGTCGATCGGCTACCGGAACGCCGGCACGATGGAGTTCCTCTATGACGAAGACGGCTCGTTCTATTTCATGGAAATGAACACGCGCATCCAGGTGGAGCACCCGGTCACCGAGGAGGTCACCGGGATCGACCTGGTGAAGGAGCAGATCCTGGTGGCGGCGGGCGAGCCGATGACGTTTCGGCAGCAGGACGTGACATGGAACGGGCACGCGATCGAGTGCCGCATCAACGCCGAGGACTTCGAGCACAACTTCCGGCCGAGCCCAGGCAGGGTGACCTACTGGTACAAGCCGGGCGGCCCGGGGCTGCGCGTGGACAGCCACGTGTACGCGGGCTACATGATCCCGCCCTACTACGACTCCATGATCGGCAAGCTCATCTCGCATGGAAAAGACCGCGCCGAAGCGATCCGCCGCATGGAGATCGCGCTGGAGGAGATGATCGTGGAAGGCATCAAGACCACGATCCCGTTCCACCGACTGGCCCTGGCGAGCGAGAAGTTCCGCTCCGGCGACCTGAGCACGCGGTTCGTGGAAGAGCTGCTG
>CAYQNV010000142.1:0-89170 GCA_964418975.1 uncultured bacterium
GAGCGCGCCTCCTCCACCGTGATCGTGCCGTCCTTGCCGACCTTGTCCATGCACTCGGCGATGATCTTGCCGATCTCGGTGTCGCCGTTGGCGGAGATGGTCGCGACCTGCTCGATCTCCTTGTTGTCCTTGACCGGCTTGGACTGCTTTTTCAGCTCCTCCACGACGGTCTTCACGGCCTTCTCGATGCCGCGCTTGATGTACATCGGCGACGAGCCGGCGGTGACGCTCTTCAAGCCCTCCTTGAAGATGGCCTCCGCGAGCACCGTGGCGGTGGTGGTGCCGTCACCCGCCACGTCCGACGTCTTCGAGGCGACTTCGCGCACCATCTGCGCGCCCATGTTCTGGTACGGGTCGTCCAGCTCGATCTCCTTGGCCACGCTCACACCGTCCTTGGTGACGGTCGGCGAGCCCCACTTCTTGTCGAGCACGACGTTGCGGCCGCGGGGCCCGAGCGTCACCTTCACGGCCTTCGCGAGGATCTCCACGCCCTTCATGATCTCGGCGCGGGCCTGCTCGCTGAACAGCAGCATCTTGGCAGCCATTGTGCCTCCGGTGTATGGGATGTCAGGCGGCGCGCAGGATCCGTCCTGTGGACGGGTGCCCCGGACCCGTCGTTCCGACGGGTGCCTCGCCGCTCAGCGTCACTTGCTCTTCTTGTTGAGCACGCCGAGGACTTCTTCCTCGCGCAGGATCACGTACTCGGTACCGTCGATCTTCACTTCGGTGCCGCTGTACTTGCCGACCAGGATGCGGTCGCCCTTCTTGACCTCGACCGCGACGCGCTTGCCGTCCTCGGTGAGCCGACCCGGCCCAACCGCGACGACCTCGCCCTCCTGCGGCTTCTCCTTGGCGGTATCCGGGATGATGATGCCGCCCCGGACGGTCTCCTGCTCCTCGATGCGGCGAACGAGCAGCCGATCGGCGAGAGGCTGGAAGTGCATGGTTCTCTCCTTGAAAGGACCGCACGTGGGACGCAGAGAGCGTCCGGCACGAGGCGCGGTCGGCGGTGACGAACTCGGGATGGAACGGATCGCGCGCGAGATTCGACTCGTGGAGCACTGCATCCACGGCGTGGCGCGACCGAAGGCTAATCTAGGTCCGTCCCTGCGCCTTTCAAGTCCGACAATTGCCAAGCCTGTCAAACTGCTATTTGACAGGGCAATACAGGCCGCCACTGCCGTTCCATCCTGCATCGCAATGCCATTATGACAACGCGATTCGGGCGGTCTTTGAATGGCGTGTGAGGCGTATCGCCGCGGCGTGGTCGCGCGGCGCGCGGGTCAGCGCGTGGTGGACTCGAAGATGGCGAGGTGCGATTGGCCGTCGAGGAATCCGCTGCTGAGCGTACCGATCACGATGAGCCGGTCGCGCACCTTGGGCCGGCGCGTGCGCGAGAACACCACGATGGTGTCCCGGCCCTGCACCAGCGTGTAGGCCCAGCTGCCGCCCACCGGGAACACCTCAGAGACCTTGCCTCGCACGCGCACCGGCACATCGGCGTAGCGCTCGGGGTGGTCCTTCAAGTGGCCGACGGACGTGGTCTTCTCCTCGCGCGGCCACAGCGTCATCACCGCGAAGACGAGTGCCACCACGAGCAGGGCCAACTGCACGCGGCGGTCGGTCGCGATCAGCCGGGGCGCCTGCGTCCACCAGGGTGCGGCGACGACCGGGATCTCGAACTCCTGCGGCGCCACCACGGCATGCGGACGCGCGGCGATGGCCTCCTCCTCGGCGCGCTGCTCGGCCAACTGCGCGGACACACGCGCACGCTCCTCGGCATCGTCCATGGGGAAATCGCGCGTGAGCTCCGGGATCGGCGACACGGACGCGAACGACTCCTCGTGTTCGCGCCGCATCATTGGCACGCTGCTCGTGCCCGCCTCCCAGGCTGGCAGCGCCGGCGCCTCGGGGACCTGCGGCGCCGGCGGGCGCCCGGGGAACGGCAGCGGACTGCGCGCGGAAGAGCTCGGCGTGACGTCGTCGGAAACGTCGGGGCGAGTGAGTTGTGGCCGCGGCATGGGCCCTGAGTCACCATGAATCACCCGCTCGTGCTGAGCGGACACCCCTTCCTCGGGGCCCACGAGCCAGTCCGCGCGCTCGATGCTCGGCCGCGCGGCGTCGGGTGGCTTGGGTTTGTCCTCGGGATCGTACGGCAGGGGTTCGCCCACGGTGGCCTCCATGCTCCGGCGAAAGGTCGCCGACGTTATCGGCCGGCACGGCACTCGGCTTCACTTCGCCGCGAGCGGCATGCTGGCGGCCCGATCAGCCAAGCCCCCACCGAGTTAGCCACCGCCGGGTCGGAGCTCTGAACTGCCAGGCATTTCATTCGGCCCAGCGCGGTCGAATCAGGCCTGGCTCCCGCCATTCACGAGTCGAGATCGCGGCCGCGCGACGACCAGACACCCGTCCACGATGCCGAGACACAGATCAGCGGCGGTTCCATGGAAACTCCTTGCGGAATCCGGGTTAACTCTTCACAACAATTGCATAGAGTGGGTGCAGAGTTCCCGCCCTGCCCGTGTCCGCACCGGGCCTTGCAGTTGGAGGTTCAGGTGCCGATCGCGTGTTATTCGCCCGTGCTATCCCGGCGCGGCTGCGTGGCCGCGTGTGTGACGCGGGATGAGTTTGCAGTCGTCGCTCCGGTGCTCGCCCTCCCGCCTTCGGCTGCACACCGCACCGCGCACCAGCCCGCGCTCAATTGGCTGCGCTCGATGCACCGCCAGATAGGCACGCTCGCCAATTGGTGCACGAAGCTCCCCAGGGACTTGGCTTTCACGGATCGGAGGCTGTGCCCATGATCAGATCCTTCATGGCCGTGATGTGCTCGATGTGGCTGATGACCCCCGTCTCGACCATACGCGCCGCGAACAACGCCCGCGCCTCGGTCGAGCTGGCGTGGGATGCAAGCGCCTTGCGATCCTCGTCGGCGGGCTTTCCCCTCTACCTCACGGTGTATGACGCGCCCGACCTCAGGCAACTCGCGACCCACTTGAGCTGGGTCCCGTACGACGCGAGCCGGGACTGCTTCCGAGTGATGCCGGCGGGCCGCGCGGTCGCGTGCAACGCCTTCGCCGCCCCGTCCGCGGGGGCGACCCTGGCGGACTCGGCCTACGCCTGGACCATGCTTTTCGCCACCGCTCCCCCATCGCCCCAGTGCCTGGTTTACTGGGTCACGGGGACGAACTGCGACTCGACCGCGTTCCCGCAGTTCGTGGTGACCGATGTGCGGGCGATGGATTCTTCGGGGGCGAGCGACACGCTCACCTCCCGCGGCTGCGTGATCCTGAACCGCAGCGCCGCGCTCAGCGGCGCCGCGCTCAGCCGCGCCACGCCGCGCGGCCCGGCTGACGAAGGGGACCAAGCGCTTCCCACCCGGCTGGCGCTCTTCGCGAGCCCCAATCCTCTGGTCGGAGAGGCGGTGCTCAGCTTCGAGCTGCCGGGGCCGATCTCATACCACCTCGCGCTCTACGACGTGAGCGGGGCGCTGGTGCTGGAGGCGAGCCCGGCGGTGCGCGCGCAACGGGGCAGTTTCCGTTGGGACTTGATCCGCGGCGACGGTCAGCGGGCGCGCCCCGGAGTCTACTTCGCTCGCCTCACTACTTCGGCCGGCACCCGGGTGGTGCCGGTGACGGTGCTCAAGTGAACCGCGCGGACGATGCACGCCAATCCGGCCCGCGTGGACCTCATGCCACTCGACCGCGCTCCGCGCGAAGGTTCTCCCAGCATGTCCACTCGGTCGAGGTTCTCCTCCGACTCGCTCAGGAGGGTGCCATGTTCGTCCGCTTGCTATCGCTGATTGGGTTGCTCGTTTCGATCATCCCTGCCATCGCCTCTGGCCAACCCGTGTTCGCACCGCACGCGTCGGGCGACAAGTTCACCAAGTACCCGCAGACGGAGGGGGCCTTCCCCTACGCCTCCAGACCCGGTTATCTGATCCCCGTCTCGGTCGAGACCGGAGCCGGCGCGACCACATGGAACGCCGTCCTCACCCGGGTCACCGGCGATTCCGCCACGTCCATCATGCACCTGAACCCGTCGATGTGGGGAGGAGATGGACGCCACCAGTATTCCAGCCGGTCCTCTTGGAACGCCAACGGCACGCTCATCTACATCGAGAACGGCACGTGCAACGACTGCGACGCCATGTGGAAGGCACCCTTCTGCCCCAAGACGTCCAACCCCGATCCGAATAACCCGGCTGACTTCAACGGCTACAACGGCCCCGCCGCGCCCACAAAGCTGTTCCTGGACGGCGATACCTACATCCCTCAGAGCGTCGGCCAGTTCGCCGCGATCACGGCGGGGGTGGTCAAGGAGTTGGTGTGGCACCCGTCACCCGCATGGGCGGACTACATGATCGTCGTGCGGGACTCAGTCCCGCCGCCGGCACCTGAACTCAATCGCTCCCTCCTACAATCAATGGGTAAACGTCCGCACCGGCACCGTCGTACGCACCTGGACGCTGCCCTTCCGCGTAACGGGCATCGGCCCCGGCCAGGGCGCCCCGAGCAATGACGGCCGCTTCATCGCGCTTCTCAACAGCACGGCGGACGCCGCGGTTGTGGTCGATATGAACCCGCAGCCACCGTTGGACCCATACCCCAGCCGGCGAATCAGTGCTGAGTTTCCACTACCACAACCGTGCGGACTGACTTGCAACACCAACTGCGCGGTGGGTCACGTGAGTGTGTCGAGCATGGGCGCCCGCCTGGACGTTGCGTACGGCAATGACTTCCACCGCATCTTCGACATCGACTGGAAGCTGAGCGAACAGGCCGCCACCCCGATCATCGTGGGGCCGCATCCGATGAGTGTGGCCCCGCCTGACTGTCATGACGGTATGGTGACGCTCGGTACGGACGGCTGGATCATGCCGCTGAAGCATGCCGATCTTCTCACGTACGGCGGAGAGGAGTACCTGGTCGGTTTTGACAACTGCCGCCTGTCAGGAGACTGCCCGGGGCCGGGGGTACCGACGCCACCCCTACACCCGGAGGCCCAGGACTCGGGACGCGTCGTGATAGTGAAGCTATTTGACGGCTCGTCGCGGCACGTCAGCGCCGGGTTCCTCGACGCGCCAACCGGGACGGGGACAAGAGAACAGTCCGGCGCCCATGTATCCGCACGCAACCTGAGCGGCCAGACCACCTGGGTGTTCGCTAGCTACGAAAAACCGGCAGGCGCTCAAGCGTCCGGAAACTCCCGGATGATGGGTGAGATCGTGGCCTGGAGCCTGAACACTCCTAAGGCGGTGAAGCGCTTCACGTGGAGCCACAGCGCCTGGTCGGGAGGCGACCAGGGCTTCGCCTGCTATCGCGCCGAGATGCACCCCAGCCCGTCGCCGGACGGCCGGCGCATCCTGTTTGCCTCAAACTGGCGGCGCTGGACGCAGGGGGTGAGCGATTACCCGTTCAACACCTGGCGGAAGGCGTATGTGATCGACACGTGGCCCACACCGGCGGCGATCATCGGCTTGACCGCCGAGTCCACGGAGGGGTGTGCGGTCACGCTGCGGTGGACCGCCCCGAGGGACGACATGCTGGACTCCAGTTCGGGGCAGGTCTCAGCCTACGAGCTCCGGTATTCCACGAGCGTGATCACACCGGAGAACTTCTACGATCAGGAACCGATTCTGCCACCGACGCCGGCAACCCCCGACTCGCCCAATAGCTTGGTCGTGAGCGGCCTATCGGACCTCCAGACCTACTACTTCGCGGTCAAGTCGATCGGAACCTCTGGCGCGCGTTCGGCGATGTCGGGCCCGGTGGCGGCGACGCCGGGTCCACCGCCGCCGCACGATCCGCCGTTTTTCTGCCAATGATGAAACAGCCCCCGAACGTCCCGCTCGAATGCGGGAAGCCGGTCGCAGGCGGCATTGAAGCGGCAATCGGGATCGAACACGACATGAGGGATTCGATGAACTTACCGCCCCAGCTCTCGCGCTCGAATCGGGCATGGCTGCCAGCAACCCTGGCGGTAGCGTGTGTGCTCGTCAGTCCCGCGCGCTCCGCCGCCGACTGCGACCCCGGCTACGAACTGCATGCCGAGTACTTCACCTTCGGGGTGGGTGCCAAGCCGGCGTCGGTGGCGACCGGCGACTGGAACGAGGACGGCCACCCGGACGTGGTGACCGCAACCGTGGACGGTCGGTCGCTGACGCTACTGCTGGGATCGAGGGGGTTCCACCTGAGGCCCGGGGGCGAGATCGGCATGGGCGCAGCGGCCCGCTGGGTGGTGGCCCGGGACATGAACGCCGACGGCCACCTCGACCTCATCGCCACCGGGGACTTCGGCACGTCGGTGCTGGTGGGTGACGGGCAGGGCGGATTCCGAACCGGCGCGACCTATCCCTACTCCGGAACGTTCTTGACGCTCGGCGATCTGAACCGGGATGGTGCCTCTGACATCGTGCTAGGTGGCACGACGACCGGCACGACGTTTCTATTCTTGCGCGGGCTGGATCTGGACACCGTCCGGGAGTTTCCGTATCGGGCCCCGCAGCTCGGGGACTTCAACGAGGACGGGGCGCTGGATCTGGCCACTTCCGGATGCGGGAGCGTCGTGTGGCTGAACGCCGGCGACGGCAGCTTCGGTCCACCGACCAGCTACGCGGCCCAGTGCTGCACCGAGTGGGTCTCGGTGGGCGACGTCAACGGCGATCATCACCTGGATCTCGTGGGCGTGAGCCCATACCCGGCGTGTGGCGTCGTGCTGCTGGGCCGTGGCGATGGAACGTTCCAGGATGCATTTGGCGGCCTGGCCGCCGAACTGCCCTCGGCTCCGAAGGACATGCGCCCGCCGGCTGGGGTGAGCAGTCGAGCCCCCGACGGTCGGATGAGGCAAGCGCAGCTGGCAGCGCCCCTGATCAGCGAGGCGGCCTGGCGGTTGGGTGGCCCCCTCACCGGTCCTGCGCCGCAAGTGCCGGTGCTTGCTCCCGAGGACCGGGGTCTGGCCGAGGACGTGGGCTCCGCTCCCGAAGGCGCGCTGGGATCGGTCCGCTATGGGGCGCACTGGATCGAGCTGGCGGATCTCGACGGGGACGGCCGGGACGAGTACATCACGCTGAGCCGGCAGCCTGGCGCGGAACTGATGGGCAGGCGCTCGTTGGCGTTCCCGACCGCGGCGGCGGTGGCTGACATGGACGGGGACGGACAACTCGATGTGGTGGTTGCGGGAGGTCAATACTGGGGCACGGGCCCCGAAGAAGGGGCGGTGGCCGTGCATCCCGGGGACGGCCACGGCTTCATCCGCCGCAACCCCAAAACGTACATTTATCCACTCTGGTTCGTGAAACTGGTCGATTTCAACGGGGACGGAATCGAGGATATCGCCTCGATGGGCGACTACGGCTTGGAAATCCTGCTCAGGAACCCGGACGGAAGCCCCGGTCGGCGGCTGGCAGGGCCGGGTTTCTACAGCTTTGGGTATGCATTCGTGGACGTCAACGGGGATGGCAACGTGGACGTGCTGGACGGAGACCCGAACCTTTATCTCGGCAACGGAGATGGAACCTTCCAGGAGTCGCCGATCTGGTATTTCGACACCCGGCTGACGGGCTTCGATGCGGGGGACGTGGACGAGGACGGGAAGGCGGATGTGCTCGGCATACGGTGGTTCCACACCCGCCACGGCGATCTGGAGGGACCGCTCCTGCTGCTGCGTGGCAACGGCGACGGCACGTTCCGCCCTGCGACCGAACTGGGTATCACGGCCGGACAGGTAAAGCTCAGGGATCTGGACGGCGATGGTCATCTGGACCTGGTGTCCGCCAGGTGGCGCGACGGCGCCTCGGTCTTCTACGGCCGCGGCGACGGGACGTTTGTTGTGGGGCCTGTGCTCGAGACCTCCGGCCACATCTTTCGATTGCAGCACGGGGACATCGATGGGGACGGGCGGCTCGATCTTTTGGGTGACTGGCAAGAGGAATTCGGCAGATCGCAAGCGCAGGGGGTCGTCTACCGCAACATGGGGCGGTCGTATCAGCGCAGCACGATAGAGCTGCGGGGCTACCCAGCCCTGGGGGACGTCGACGGGGACGGCAGGGACGATGTCATCGCCTATGGCGGAGCATTCCACGTTTATCTGAGCAACGGAGACGGCAGCTTCCGCTGGCCGCTGCAGGAGGCGTACGGGCCGGGCGGCTTCGCGCTCGTGGATCGGACGAACCGGAGCCCGCAGCAGATCTTCATGTTCACCGAGTACTATGACGACGGATATGCCACCGTCACGCTGGTCGAGAACCAGCGAAGCCCGAACCGCGCACCGGTGACCGAGAACGCTCGCGCGGTGATGACGAGCGCGGGAGCACCGAACCACGGCTGGGCGGAGGTCTCGGTCGCGGGGGTGAGCGACCCGGACGGAGACGCGGTGAGCCTCGAGGTGACGGGGATCACGCAGGATGAGCGGGCGGGGAGCGGGTCGGCGGGACGCGGGCTATCGAGAGGTCCGCACGGGGATGTGGATTCCGAGCACGCTCGCTGCCCCGACGCCGCGATCGCCGGCGGGCAGGCGCTAGTGCGCTGGGAGCGTGCGGGCTCGGGAAACGGGCGCGTGTACATGATCCAGTTCAAGGCGACGGATGGCTGCGGCGGGACGAGCACGGGGCACGTAACAGTCTGCGTGCCACACGACGCGGCGTCGCCCGAATGCGTGGACGACGGGCAGCGCTACAACTCGCTCGCGTGCGAGGCAGGCAGTGCCGCGAGCGCAGTGGCAGTGGAGTTGAACGATGGCCTGCGCACGCCGGAGGTGCGCGGGGGAGGCGCGGAGCTGCGCTACGCTCTGGCGACGGCGGCGATGGTGAAGCTCGAGGTGTACGACCTGCTGGGACGCAAGCGGGCGGTGGTGGTGAGCGGAAAGCAGCCTCCTGGGGAGTACCGGGCTCGGTGGGAAGCTCAGGGAGCGGCGGGAATCTACTTCGCGCGACTTTCGATCGGGCCGGCGAGTTACGTGAGGCGCTTCGCGCTGCTCAAGTGATTGCGGAAGGAGCAGAGAGAGCGCCCTGGCTCTCTCAGTCGGGGCTGCAGAGCGCCGCCGGTCCGCTGACAATCCAAGCAAGGTGTCCTTCACCCCATTCCCCACTCGTCCAGCCGCCGGTAAAGCGTGCGCAGGCCGATTCCCAGGATAGCCGCCGCCTGCCGCTTGTCGCCGCGCGTGTGCGCCAGCGTCGCCTCGATCAGCTTCCGCTCCGCAGTCTCGAGCGTCATGCCTACCGCGACCTCGAGGCGAGCGCCCGGCGCCTGCTCGCTTCGCAGCGCGTCGGGCAGGCTCTCCAGATCGAGCGGCTTGCGTCCACGCGTGGTGGCCACCATGCCATGGATGACGTTTCGGAGCTCGCTCACATTGCCCGGCCAGGGGTGCCGCGCCAGCCGGTCCAGCACGCCCACCGTCACCCCGGGCACGCGCCGACCGTGTTCGCGGTTGGCGTCGCGCACCAGCTCCTCCACCAGCAGCGGCAGGTCCTCCTGGCGTTCCCGCAGCGGCGGCAGGTGCACGCGCGTCACGGCCAGCAGATAGTAGAGATCGTCGCGAAAGCGCTTGGCCCGCACCGCCTGCGCCAGCTCGCCGTCGCACGCCGCCAGCACGCGCACGTCGGAGCGGCGCGGCTGCGAGCCACCCACGCGCTCGAACGCCCGCTCCTGCAGGTAGCGCAACAACCGCACCTGCACCGAGGGCGGCGCCTGATCCACCTCGTCCACGAACAGCGTACCGCCGTCGGCGCGCTCGAGCGCACCCGGCGTAGCGGAGGGCTCGGCCCCGAACAGCTCCATCTCGAGCACGCTCTCGGGCAGGGCGCCGCAGCGCACGCGTTCGAAGCGGCGCTCGCGGCGCGGGCCGTTGTGGTGCAGCGCGCGCGCCGCCACGCTCTTGCCCGTGCCGGGTTCGCCCTCGAGCAGCACCGGCGCGCGCGTGGCCGCCAGGTGCCGCACCTGGTCGCGCACGCGTTGGATCTCACGCGAGTGGCCGGTGAGCGCGCGCAGGCCGAACTGGCGGTCGAGGCGGTCCTCCATCTCCACGACGCGCTCGGCGAGACGCTGGTGCGTGAGCCCCAGCCGCAACGTGGCCAGCAGCTTGTCGCGGTCCAGCGGCTCCACCTGGAAGTCATAAGCGCCGCGCCGCACGGCTTCGAGCGCGGCCGCGCGCGTCTCGCCGCTCGCCAGCATCACCGCGCATAGCGCCGCCTGTCGTGCGCGCGCGCGGTCGAGCACGGCGAGGCCGTCCAGGCGCGGGGCGCGCACCTCGCACACCAGGCAGTCCACCCGCTCGCGCTCGAGCGCGTTCAACGCCGACTCCGTGTCGCGCACGGGCACGCAGGCGAAGCCGTGCGCGTCGAGGAACTCCGCCAGCGCGCGGCCGGGGTCTGCGCCGGCCAGTGCTACGAGCACGCGGGGACGCGAGTCGGACATGGCGCCGCGTCCGCTTCGCCCGGGTCAGCCGCGCGTGAGGGCGGCCAGCGCGCGCTCGGGGCTCGGGATCTGCTCCACGTCGTTCGTGATCTCGGAGATCTCCCGCCACAGCACCTTGCCGTCACGGTCCACGACAAACGTGGCGCGGCCGCTGTAGCCGGCGTCCGGCAGCAACACGCCGTACGCGGCCGACGCTTCGCGCTTCCAGTCCGAGAGCAGTGGGAACGTGAGCCCGAGCGAGCGGGCGAACGCGGCGTTCGCGTGGTGGCTATCCACGCTCACGCCGTACACCACCGCGCCGGCCTGCTCGAATGCCGCGACGTGCTGCTGCATCTCGGGCAACTGGTGGCTGCACACCGCCGAGAACGCGAGCGGATAGAACACCAGCACGACCGCGTTCTGGCCGTGGTGTTCGGACAGCGTATAGAAGGCGCCCCCGGGGCCTTTGAGGCGGAAATCCGGCGCCAATTGGCCCGGCTCGGGGACGATCTGGGTCATCATGGGAGTGCTCCTGTGCGAGACGGCGAGAGAGAGATTCGGCCGGCCGAGAGCGCATCATCGCCCGCGCTGGCGAGGGCGTCCAGCGCGCCGGCAGCGTTCGTGCCGCTCAGCGACGCGCGGTCACCCGCATCACGTCCTGGCTGACCGCCGCCAGCTCGAGCAGCGAGCGCACACCCTTCTCGCGCTCCCAGCGTCCGGCCAACTCCACGAACAGCCGTGCGGTGGTGCGCGTGTCGCCCAGCGCCCGGTGCGCTGTCTCGACGGGTAGTTTCAGGCGCGTCGCGAGCGCGCCCAGCGCATTGCTGCCGGTGCCGAACAGCCCGCGCGCCAGGCCCAGCGTGTCGATGATCGGGTTCAGGAGCGGAGGTGCTGCGGCCTCGCGAAACAACTGCAGCAGGAACGGCAGGTCGAACGGCGAGTTGTGGAACACCAACGGCAGGTCGCCGCACGCCGCGCGCAGCGCACGTCCCACCTCGGTGGCACTCGGTGCGCTCGCCACCATGGCGTCGCTTATTCCGTGCACGCGCGTGGCGTCGGGCGGAATGGGTCGCGCTGGCTGGATGAGCGTCGACCATTCCTCGCCGAGCGCCCCGTCCACCACCGCCACGCGCGCCACTTCCACCAAGCGGTGGCCGTCGGCCGGGCTCATGCCGGTGGTCTCGGTGTCCACCGCCAGCACTGTGTGCCCGCCGAGGTTCGCCATCGTCAGTGCCCCTTCCGTCGCGCCGGGCCCGTGTCGCGCTCGCCGCGCCGCGTCATTCGAGCACGGTGTGGCGCAGGGTCTCGGCCGGACGCCGCGGGTCGAACCATACGCCCGACAGCCGCGACCCCCCGAACTGGCCCGGGTTTACCACCGTGGTGCGGCCGAGCTGGTCGCGCCACGCGCCCGAGACGCGCGGCGATTCGTGGATGTGCCCCGACAACACCAACGGCGGCTGGTTCGCCTCCACGAACGCGCGGATGGCGCGCGAGCCCACATGCTGCCGCGTGGAGATCACGTCGCAGCCCGTGTCGCGCGGCGGGGAGTGCAGCAGGTACACCGTCTCGGCGGGCGGCGATAACGCGACGAGTGCCTCGAGCCCTTCTGCAATCGTGGGCGAGCGGCGCTCGGGCTCGAAGCGATACTCACGCACGCCCTCGCTGCCCGAGAGCCAGCCGTGCAGGCGGGCGGGGGCTTCGTCTTCCCCGTCCTCCCAGCGCTCCCAGTCCTTAATGGCGAACGGCGTGATCGGCACCCACGACAGGCCCGCCACCACGACGCCGTCCACTAGGGCGGTACGCGCGTGCATCGAGCGCCACAACGTGCCGTCATGCCGCTCCAGCACGTCGTGGTTCGCAGCCCAGTCGTCGTTGCCCATGAGCAACAACAGCTCAGCGCCGGGCGCGGCTTCGCGCAGCCGACGCGCGAACTCCACCAGGAACCCCTCGAGGAACACGCGCTGGCGGCCCACGCCGGCCGCACCCGTGCCGTGTGGCGCCAGGTCGCCGCCTACCAACACCGCCCGCGGTTTGCGCTCGGCGGCGAGTGTGACCACCTGCTCGTAGAGCTCGCCCGAGCCGTGCAAGTCGGACGTGAAGAACCATTCGGACACGCTGCCTCCGGGGACGCGCCACATGCATGCGCGGGGGCAGGCTACCCAAGGCATCGGGGCCGCTCAAACCGTCGGTTCGTCAGCGAGTGGTCAGGGAGTGGGCCGCAGGGACGCTTCGGACGTGTTCCGCTTGCAACGCCGGCGCTGGCTCCCGATACTTTCCCGCCTGTGCGGCCATGCTCCTTGGTCGCGCCGGGCCCGTTCCCACGCGCCCGCATGGACCCGAACCCGGATGCCACTCATGCCCAAGTCGTCCCGCGCGGCCGTCGCGGCCGTCGTGTTTCTCGTGTCCTCGCTGGCCCTGCTCGCGCCGCACAGCGACAGCGCCACCCGCCCCGTGCCCCGCTCGCTGCTGCAGAACTCCGACTTCGAGCGCTCCGTGGCTGACCATCCGTGGATGCCGGTGGGCTGGGACACTTCCATGGCGGACCTGCCCACGGTGTTCTTCGGGCGCGACTCGTTCCTCGTGCACAGTGGCCGCTGGGCGGTGAACGTGGCCAACATGAGCAACGTGTTCCCCATGGCCCACAACTGGAGCCAGACGCTGCTGGTGGGCCCCGAGACGTGGGGCAAGACGGCGTCGTTCAAGGCGTGGGTGCGCAACAACGGCGTCGAGGGCCGTGCCTACATCCTGGTCCAGGCCTATCGCGACACCGCTTCGCGCATGGCGCGCATCTGGAATGTGGACCACGACGAAGCGCTCAAGCGCCTGGGCATCGGCAAGATCGACGACCCGCTGCTGGACCTGGGCTGGAAGCGTACGCAGTTCGACGAGCCGCTCACCGAGTGGGTGTTGCGCGAGGCGCGTACCTACGTGCCACCGGGGACGAACGTGTTGTTCGTGCGCGGCGGGCTCATCGGTACGGGGCAGGTGATGTTCGACGACGCGTCGCTCACGCTGTCGCCTTCGCCGCCCGCGGCCCGGCCGGCGAAGGGCGTGAACCTGTTCGCCGACCCCGGCTTCGAGGAGGGCGGGCTGGCCTGGGACCTGGCGATCCCGCCTTACGAGGGTTCGAAGCTCGTAGTGGACAGCACGGTAGCGCACACGGGGCGCCGGAGCGTGCGGCTTTCGGACTTCTGGGACGGGCTGGTCGAGACGCGCATCGGAGTGGGGCAACCGTTCGAGGGACGCGCGTTGCGCGGACAGCGCGTGCGCCTCACCGCGTGGTTCAAGGGCGACTCGCTCAAAGGCACTTCGTTCGTGAAGATCTACGCGCACGGGCTCAAGTCGCGGGTCACGCAGTCCCCGGGCGCCGAGCTGTTGTCGAACACCTGGGACTGGAAGCCGCTGTCCATCGAGCTCGACATCCCCGACGACGCCGAGCTGGTGTGGGCGAACGTACAGACGATCGCACCGGCGCGCGGAACCGTGTGGCTCGACGACGCGAGTTTCGAGGTGGTGGGTCCGGCGACGAGCGCGCGTAAAGTCGCGACGCCGGCCACGCCCGCAAAGTCCGGCAAGCGCTGAACGTCGTTGCGCGCAGTCGCCCCGTGGTCGCGTGCGCGTGTGTTCGCTTGCACTTGCAACGCAGCTCTTGACACCCCTCGGGGGCGGGCACACAATTCGCTCAGCAGCCGGGCAGAAAGACCTCCTTGGCAGGGAGCTTTCAGACCCGATCCGGGGCTCCGTTCGCTGCACGGAGCCTGTCTCTAGACTGACGCGCGAGATTCACGAGCGAGGTGATTCGCGCCACGTCGATGAGGCCAAGCGGAGAGGGGGCTGCTAGGTCTCCGCTTCACTGGCCCTGGGTGAAACCCTCGCGGAGTCCGGTAGGGGCCCCCCCTCTACTGATGCGATTGTCGGCGAACCTCGGCCGACCCCATTCCACGCCGTCCCGCCCGGCGCCCGCTCCCCAGTTCACGTTCCCGCTGGTCAACTCCACGCGCACGCGGCAGAATCGCACCCGTTCCATGCTCCCGTGGGGCCTCGGTCGGCCCCGGTCACGGATCGAACCCGAGGGAACGCGCCCGCATGGCCAGCCACGCCGCCGCCGTCGCACCTGCCGCCGACGAGAAACATCCCCGTGGGCTTTACGTGCTGTTCGCCACCGAGATGTGGGAGCGCTTCAGCTTCTACACCATGCTGGCGATGTTCACGCTCTACCTGCGCGACGTCACCGGCCAGGGCTTCGGGTGGTCGTCCGACCGGGCCACCGGCCTCTACGCCAACTACCTGATGTTCGTGTACGCCAGCCCGCTCATCGGCGGCTGGCTGGCCGACCGCCACCTCGGCTACCGCCGCGCCGTGATGATCGGCGGCTTTTTCTTCATGGCGGGCCACCTGCTGCTGAGCGTGCGCTCCGAGTTCGTCGTGTACGTGGCACTCGCCTGTCTCGTCATCGGCAACGGGTTCTTCAAGCCGAACGTGTCGGCGATGGTCGGCAACCTCTACCCCGACGGCAGCCATCTCAAGGATCGCGCGTACAACATCTTCTACATGGGCATCAACGTGGGCGCGTTCCTCGCACCCGTGGTGGCCGAGTTCGTGAAGTCGCGCTTCGGCTTTCACCCGGCATTCGCCATCGCCGCCCTGGGCATGGCCATCTCGGTGACGATCCTGTGGCGCTTCAAGCACCACCTCGAGGGCGTGGACCGTCCACGCGGGGCGGCAACGGGCGCTGCGCCGCAGCCCATCGACGCCGTGCCGACGCCGCGGCGCATCGGCGCGCTGATCGTGATCTACCTGATCGTGATCGTCTTCTGGATGGTGTTCCACCAGAACGGCTCCACTATCACCTACTGGGCCAACGAGAACACGGCCTGGAACGTCACCGGCATCATCTCCAACGCCATCAACCCGGCCTGGGTGATCCTACTCACGTTCCCGCTCGTGGCGGTGTGGCGCTGGCTCGACCGCCGCGGGCGCGAGCCCTCGACGCCCGTCAAGATGCTGTTCGGCATGCTGGCAACGGCGCTGGCGTTTTTCGTGCTGTTCCTGGCGGCCAAGCAGGGCGAGGCCACGGTCACCGGTACGGACCCCTACGCTTATCGCGTCTCACCGCTGTGGTTGCTGGGCGCCTACGGCGTCCTGACGCTCGGCGAGCTCATGCTTTCGCCCATGGGCCTGTCTCTCGTCTCCAAGGTGGCGCCCGCGCACCTGCGCGGCGTCATGATGGGCGGCTGGTTCGTGGCCACCGCCATCGGCAACAAGCTCACGCAGATCGGCCAACTGTGGGACGACATGCCGCATTCGAGCTTCTGGCTGCTCTTGTCGGGCTGTGCGGTGGTGATGGCGTTCGTGCTGATGGCGTTGCTCAAGCCGCTCAAGAAGGCCATGCCGGGGGTGTAGGCTTCGCGCTTCGTCGGCGCCCCGCGGCGAGGCCGTCGGGGCGCCGAGTCGTACATCTCATCGAGCGGGCAGCCGCCATGGCATTGCGCCGATGCAAGCGTTTGAAGCTGTTGCCTGCCCCTCAATTCGCCTTGGGCACCAAGGGCATCCCACACTTCGGGCAGTCGCCTGGCTGGCTCTGGACGACTTCGTGGTGCATGGGGCACGTGTACTGAGCGGCGTTGCCCGATTCCTTCGATTCGCTCGCCGGGGAGACCGATTCGGCGACCGTCCCCGGAGGGTTCGGATACCAACCCGGGTCCTCGCCGGGCTTGAGCCGATCGCGAACCTTTAGAACCGTGAACATCCCTCCCATGCCGATGGGACCGAACGGGCCCACCCCCGCCATCATGGGCAGGGTGTTCTTCGGCCCCTGCATGTGCATCTCGGACATCTCGTGCATGCCCTTCTCCCCCATGGCCATGTAATTGGGTAACTGGGCCCGGACCTCGTCTTCGACCCCGCTCTGGTCCACGCCGATCATGTTGGGGACGCCGTGGCCCATGGCATTCATGGGGTGGTGGCGCAAGTGGCAATGCAGCGCCCAGTCTCCGGCGTTGGCGATGAACTCGACATCGCGCGTCTGGCCGGGGCCGATCGCAACCGTCGTTTCTGGCCATCGGGCCGTCTCCGGGATGTCGCCACCGTCAGTGGCCACGATCCGAAACGTATGCCCGTGCAGGTGGATCGCGTGGAAGTCCTGGGACACGGTGCCGAAGCGGAGACGGACGCGTTCCCCGGTTCTCGCCACGAGTTCGGAGGTGCCGGGGTATACCCGGCTGTTGAAGGTGAACAGGTTGAACTCCGTCATGACACTGGGGTCGGGGGTAGCGGCGCCCGGGCGGATGAACCATTCGTTCAGGAAGATGGCGTAGTCCCGGTCAATGCGGTTATGCCGCCGCCTGGGATGAATGATGAAGAATCCCATCGTGCCGAGCCCGATCTGGACCATCTCGTCGCCGTGCGAGTGATACATCTGCGTGCCGTGCTGCCGGAGCGTGAACTCGTAGGCGAACGTCTCGCCCGGAGGGATGGCGCGTTGCGAGAGGCCGGATACACCATCCATCCCACTGGGGAGGATCAGGCCATGCCAGTGGACGGCGGTGGGCTCGGGCAGTTTGTTGGTCACGAGGATCCTGACCCGATCCCCCTCGACCGCCTCGATGGTCGGCCCCGGGGTCTGCCCGTTATAGCCCCACGCATTGATCACCATCCCGGGTGCGATCTCGTGGCGGATCGTCTCGGCGATCAGGTGGAACTCCTTCACCCCGCCCACCATCTTCCAGGGCAGCGTGCTCCCGTCCGGAGTGATCACCGGCGTGTACCCGGCCCGGCCCGAGCTCACAGGCGGAGGGCTCGCCGGCGGCGCGTGTCCAGAATGCTCCTGAGCAGCGTTCACTGGTGCCGCGCCGAGCGTGCGAGCCATGCCGATCACGCTGCCGCCGCTTACGATCGCCGCCGTCGCTTTCATCATCTGCCGTCGTGTGAGCATGATGCGCTCCCTCACTTGGCGCTCGCGGCCAGCAGTGAGCCGCCGAGTGCATGTTCGAGTTCGGTTCGCGCGACCCAGTAGTCCCGCCGCGCCTCCAGGGATTCCCGCTGAGCGTCGATCTCGCCTTGTTTCGCCTGCAGTAGTTGGAACACACCGGCGAGCATGAAGTTGTATTCCCGCTGAGTCTGCTCGACGATTCGCGCTCGTCGTGGCAGAACCACGTCGCGGAAGTACTCGTCTCGCTCCCGCGCCGCCGTCAGCCGGGCACGCGCGGTTCGCACCTCCGAGCGGATCTCCACCGCCAGCGCCGCGTGCCTGTCCCTGGCCTGTCGAAGCTGGGCCCGAGTGCGCGCGACGACGTGCTGGCCACGATCGAAAAGGGGAATGGCCAATTCGAGAGCGGGCCCGGCGGTGCGAGTTCCGTCCGACTCGCGCTCGAAATGAACGCCAGCTCGCAACTCAGGGAACTGCGAGAACCTGGCCAGCGGGAGCGATTTCTCGAGCGCCCGAACTTCCGCATCGGCAGCCGCCAGGTCGAGGCGTCGCGAGATGGCCATGGGTTCCAGGCCGGCCAGCGCGATCGTGTCCGGTGGAGGCGCCGGCAGATCGCCTACCACCTGCCACGCAAGCTGTTCGCCCCACGTTCCCATCGCCCGGTTGAGCGTTTCCCTCGTCGCCAGTGCGTCGACTTGGGTTTCCGAAAGCTCGAGCTTGGCCCGTTCGTAGAGCGCCTGCTGGTTCTCAAGGTCGAGGTCCGCGATGTTGCCCGCGCGGTGCTGGCGCTGCGCCAGATCCGCAGCCGCGCGGGCGGTCGCTGCGATCTGCTCCCAGAATCGCCGGATCTGTTCGGCCGCCTGGACACCGTAGAAGGCCGTCCTCGTCTCACGAACAACCTCCAGCGTCCTGTGCGCGGCGTGGAAGATGGCCTGCTGGAGCATGGCGTTCGCGGCCTGCCTTCGCATGGGCGTCAACAGGATCGAGCTGAGGTCCTGCATGAGCACCAGCTCGCCCGGGCGCCGGTCACCGTCGAAGCGGACCTTCGCTTCGATCGTCGGGTTCTTCGCGAGCAACGCCTGACGATAGTCCGCCCGCGAGATGCCGACTTCCTCGAACTCCGCCTCGAGGATCCGATTATTGAGCAGCGCGACACGCACCGCGCGCTCCGCCGTCAAGCCGTTCTGGAGCAGTGCCAGGATCGTATCGCTCGAGACCTCCCTCGAGCGGCCGTCCGGTGACCACGCCAGCTCGGCCCCGGTCCTGTCGCGAACGAGACCGCGCAGGGAATCGGTGCTCGATCGCGGCACCGCGTCGGCCGATGCGTACAGCACGAATGTCGACAACACCACCCCTGCCAACATTCGCTTCATGGTTTCTCCTTCTGACGCACCAGTGTCATGCCGCACTTGGGGCACTCCGACGGCTTGGTGTCGGTGACTTCGTGATGCATCGGGCACGCATAGCGTGTGGCGGGGCTCGCCTGGTCTCGCGCGGACCCCTGGGCCCCGGGCGGGGGCCCCGAGGCAGCAGGCGCGGTGGCCTTCGGTCCCGAACCGTGCCCGTGATGCACGGCCGAGCTCCGCTTGTCCTGCTCAAGCATGGTTGAGTCCCGCGCAGCCCCTGCTTCGGGCCGATCGGCGGTGGCCGCCTGGTCGAAGCGATCCGCTCGCAGTGCGACCCATGCTGCAGGCGGCGGTCCCTCCGGTGCGCGAGGGTCTGCCGGATGCCGCGCGTCCAGCCGCAGCGGCCCCGACCCCGGTCCACAACCCATCAGCGCCAGGATGGACAGCAAAGCAGGAAACATCGGCAGTCTGGGCATGTCGTTCATTCTCCATGCGCATGGGCTGCCATCGCCGATGCGGGCGAGCGCAGCCACTGGACGTACGCCCACAGCGCGTTGAGGTCGCCGGGCGCAAGCTGCTTGCGATACGCGGGCATCTTGAATGCGGCTCGCTTCAGGAAGAACCGCGCGAGCGGGTGGTGTTTGAATCGCAGGCTGACGCCGTCCTCGACCCACTCGTCGAACTCGCGACGGCTGGTCACGAGCTCGGGGAACTCAGCCCCATCCCACGATGGCACGTAGCCCTTGAGCGAGCCGGGATTGGGTGGGGCCCACCGGCCGCCTGCGCCATGGCAACTCACGCAGCCGAGGGCCTCGGCTCGCGCAAGGCCCCGTGCCGCGAGCGAGTCCTCCGGCTCCGGCATTCCAGAGGCCGCCATGACGTAAGCGACAAGGTCCTCCATCTGCCTCTCCGAGAGCCGACCCTTGAAGGCCGGCATTCTCAGCGCCCCGAGATCTCGCTGCTCCCGCCAGGTCCGGCTCACGCCGCGCTTTTCGGTGACGCCGTCATGGATCCACTGGTGGATCTCCTCCGGAGACTTCGCATACATCATCACGTCGCCTTCGAACGTGGGAACGCTTCGGTCCGTGCGCCCCGGATTCGCCGCCCCGCGGATGCCTCCGGGCCCATGACAGGTGAAGCAGCCGGTACGTTCCGCGAGCCTGCGCCCGCGCTCGGCCGCAGGAAGTCGCGGCCTGAGAACGAACCAGGCCGCGACGCAGCCAACCGCAGCGACGACGAACATGGCAGACAAGACGATCCTCATGGCGCCTCCCGAAAGCGCGCGGCGGCCTCGCGCGCTCGCGATGGAGGTGGGACTACTTGCCTGCGGCTTCGACGGAGGGACGCACCTCGGAGACGTCGATGCCCTTCATCCCGCTCCTGCTCATCACCATTCCGGTCACGCGGACTGTCTTCCCGGCCATTTCCTTGAGTTGGTTGTAAGGATCCGCGTTGTCATGGTTCAGGGTGAGCAGATAGAGCGTCCCATTGCTTGTCAGCAACCCCATGGGCATGCCCTGTGCGATGCACTTCGTGGCGCACTCCACGTGCTTCGCGCCCCGGCCGGCGTGCCCGAGATAACATCCGGTATCCACGACTTCGCCGGTGATGGTCTGGGGCGCTGCGCTGGCGGTCGATCCGGCCTTGTGCTTGCCGCCGTGCTGGGCGTTGGCCTGTAGCGCGGGAAGCGCGAGCGCGACAGCGAGAACGACGATGAAAGGGGTGGGGCGATTCATGTTGGAATCCTCGTGGAAGGGTGGTCCGCTCCCGAAAGGCGGGCAGAAGCCGCGCCTCTCGAGAAGGCGACAGTCGATTCGGGATATGCGTCGGGTGCCGAACCGGCTCAACCGCGCTTGCGGCGCAGGAACCGGCCTGAAGCACCTGGAGCCGCACGGGTCTCGGCCCTCGAGTGGAGGGCGGACCGGCGGCTGCGGAGGGCTACGGTCGGAGAATGGCGAAAAGCGGCAGGGGAATCGGCGGACCGCGGTCCTCGTGGAGCGCCGCACCCGAACCGGAGCGGATCGCGGCGAACTCCCAGAGTTTCTCGCCCCGGCGAGTCGCGATCATGGGTTGTGGTCCCACGTGGAAGTAAGGGGCCTCCACCATCGTCGAGTTTGGGAGCGTCGCGGTCAGCCGGCCGCACCCTGCATCCTCGTCTGTATGGCTCGCCCCGGGTTCAGTCGGGGCGTCGCTCTCGTGGTGCGCATGGCCATCGGCTTCGCCGGCCGTGACGGCAGCCTCGCAAAGGCAGGCGCAGAGAGGGGCTAGCGCCGATCCGACGACGAGGGCCGCCGCGGAGAACATGGCGACGCCATTCCCTGAAGCCCGGAACCACCTAGGACGACGGAGCCAGCGCATGTCTCCAGTATGCCCATGGCAGGAGACCGTGACAACCTGCTTGTACAGATCGCCGCACAGAACAGTCGCCTTTTCAAGGCCTTGACCCCGCGACACTTATTACCGGGAGCAGTTTGTAGATGACACCTGTCATGCGGCGGCATAGCGAACGTGGCGCTCCTGGAAGTAGCGACACACGAGGCCCGGCTGCTTCTGCGTGCTGCGCAGATACGCCCGCGCGTCGCCCATCATCTCGGCGAGGTCGCCCGGGCGACGGCGACCCAAGGCATTGGTCTTGACGTCCTGGTTCAGCAACTCGTCGGGGTTGAGCTCCGGGCTGTAGCCCGGCAGGAGGAAGAGCGCGAGCTGATGGGCGCGTGCGGCCAGCCAGCGGGTCACGGCGCGCGCCTTGTGCACCGGATGCCGGTCCACGATCAGGAACACCTTGCGCCCGCCGGCCTGCCGCAGCAGTCGGCGCAGGAAGCGCAGGAACACCGGGACCGTGAAGTTTTCGCGGAACACCATGAAGGCCAGGTCCCCGCGATTGCTGAGCGTCGAGATCACGTTGCAGCGAAACCGCTGGCCCGTTCCCGGGATCACCGGCGTCTGCCCGCGGCGTCCGTAGGAGCGCCCCGCCTGGTGATCGGACCGCAGCCCCATCTCGTCCCCCCACAAAATCTGGGCGCATTCACGCTTCGCGCGCGCACGGATCGCCGGGTACTCGTCCTCCAGCCACCGCTGGACCGCCTCGGGGTCCTGCTCGTAGGCCCGACGCAACGGCTTCTGCGGCGTCAGCTCCCAGTGCCGGAGATACCGACCCACCGTCCACACCGACACCTCGAGACCGCAGCGCTGCTTCAAGAGCAACTGCACCGCCGCACGGGTCCACAACGCAAACGGCAACTTCATCTGGTCGGGACACCGTCCCAGGATCAACCGCACGATCGTGGCCGCCTGATGCGGGGCCAGCCGCGAGCCCTTCGGCCGGCCCTGCGGGCGCGCCTTGAGCGCACGCGCGCCGCCATCGCGCCAGCGGTTCACCCAGCCGTTCACCGCCACGCGTGAGACACCGAACAATCGCGCGGCCTCGGTCTGGCTCATCCCCTCGGCCACGGCGTTGACCACCTTCCTGCGCAGATCCTCCTGCGCGACGGCAGGAAGCGAGCGAGCATCACGGGTCGTGGTCGTCATGGGCGCGAACCTACCACGCGCCCATCGCTACGTCAAGTATTTTATGCTCCGGTTATTAAGAGCTGCCATTCAAAATGCATGCGTGCCGCGGGATCCCGGGTGTAGACTCTCGACGATTCTTCGAGAGGATCCCGAAGAACATCCCCCACCCTGGGAGGGAAGCCATGCGCACCTGGTTTCTGCCCTGGCCCGGTGCCACGCGAACGTTTGTGCGCCTCTGTCTTTGGGCATCCATCGAATCTCTGGCGCTGGGCACTTGGATCGCTCCGGGCCTCGCCGACGAGGTTCGGACAGGCCCCGCCGTGGGCAGCACGTTCGCGGTCGCCCCGTTCCATCGCGACGGCCAGCCCGAGGCTCTCTTCGTGGCCTGGCATGACGGCACGGCGGTTCGGTCTGGCGTCCTGACACTCGAAGACGCGGGCTTCGTGGCGTTTCCCCAACTGCCCGCGAATTACGTCACGAACCTCACGGTCGGCGTGGGGGGATCGCCGGCTCACCCGAGGGCCTACGTGGCATGGGTGGGAAGCAGCCTGGAGCTGATCGTTAGTGTGCTTGACGCCGACGGCGCGGTGATTCGATCCCCGTCGCCTATCGCGAGCACGGTGCAGGTCGTGCCCGTGCGGATCGCGGACACTGGCGCAGGGGCTATCGTCGGTCACGCGTGGGACGCCAACGCCTACTGGGACCCGCGAGCGCACTCGCTCGACCTGAACGGCGGGACGGAAGCGGAGGTGATCGCGGAGAGCGTCGTTTCCCCCGAGCAGACCATGGGGATCAGCGTTTCGGCCGGGAGCGGCGCGCGCTACGCCATTCTCTACATCGTGAGCGACACGCACGACGCTCGCCTGCGGCGTTTCGATGCAGCGGGGCCCCTCAATCCCGCGCCGGTCGACGTGATGGCTGACGCTGGCGGGGACAATGTCCCTTTCAGCGCCGCCTATGAGCCGAGTGGGGCACCGCCCTTCCTCTTCCTTGCCGTGCCGGCCGCCTCGACCGCTCTGGGCACCGACCTGCGCTTCGCCCACACGACGCTCGAGGCCGGCGCCGTGACGCTGGGCCCCTTCCTTTCGGAGCTGTCGCCAACCTTCACCGGTTCCGCGGTGGACATGGCGGCGCTTGCCGGGAGCCCGGAGCTGGCGGTCGTCCTCTGGCAGGAGATCGAGTTGCAGGACTCCTGCCTGTGCACGACGCCCCCGCCGGTGCGGGTCGACTTCTACGCCCAAGCGGTCCGCGCCGGCGCTTCGCCCGCGGCCCAGGGACCCGCGTTTCTCGTTTACCGGTGGCTGGAAGGCGACGCGATCGGTCCGCCGACGATCGTCCCGGTGCTCGCCGCGCTCCTCCCGAGCGTCCCCAACCCCTTCTCGCGAGTGACCACGCTGCGCTACGTCCTTCGGCACGCCGCAGCAGTTCGGCTGGTGATCCTGGATGTCACTGGCCGAGAGGTCATGGCCTTCGTTCGCGCGGAGGAGCGCCCTGGCGAGCACGTCGTCGAATGGGATTCGCGCGGGCGAGCGCTCGGGCCGGGGATGTACGTGGCCCGTCTCGAATCGGGAGGAGAGGTTCAGGCGACAAAGCTCGTTCGGGTCCGCTGAGGAACCCTTCGGATCCACACGACGGCCATTCAGGTGGAGCGAAGCCTGAGTTGGTTGCCACTGTTTCGCCGTCTGCGCGTCGCCCACCTTGCCGCTTCAATCCCAGCGCCGGTAGCGCAGGTAGAGCCAGGTGACGAGCGCGGTGGCCAGCATCAGCCCCAGCGCGTACCACTCGCTATGGGCCCACTCGTACTCCGGCAGCTTGAAGTTCATGCCGTAGTAGCTGGTGACCACCGTGAGCGGCAGGCCGATGGTGGCGATTACGGTGAGGCGCTTGATCACCTGGTTCAGCCGGTTCGACGACGCCGACAGGTAGAGCTCCAGCACCGAGGCACTCTCGTCGCGGAACGAGTCGAGCATGTCGGCTACGCGTGCCAACCGGTCGTACACGTCGCGCAGGTAGGGCCGCAACTCCGCCGGCACCGGGCGTAACTCGTCACGCGTGAGCGATAAGATGGTGTCGCGCTGCGGCCCGATGATCCGGCGCAACGCACCGATGCCGCGCTTGATGCGCAGTATGCGCGCGTGCATCGCGGTCGTGGTGTCGGTGAACACCTCCTCCTCGAGCCGGTCCACGTCCTCCGCCAATCGGTCGACCAGCGGCAGATAGTGGTCTACGAGTACGTCGAGCAGGAAGTGCATGAGCTGCGCGGGGTTCTTCGCCAGCAGCGCCGGGCGCTTGGGCAGCGTCTCGGCCGCCGTGGCCACCGAACGCGTCTCACCGTCGTGATAGGTGACGATCCAGTTCCGCCCCACCACGATGTCGACTTCGCGCAGGCTGGGCCGGTCCTCCGAGGACTCCCAGCGCGCGGAGTGGACCACTACGTAGACGTAGTCGCCGTAGTCATCCAGCTTGGGGCGGTTGAGTTGCATGACGAGGTCCTCCACCACCAGCGGATGCACCCCGCAGGGCTCGAGCGCTTCGCGCACGACGGCCTCGTCCTCGCCCTCGAAATCAATCCACGTGTTGGCACTTCCGTCGCGAACCACGCGGTGCGCGTCCTCGAGCGTTCCCAGCCGCGCCCCGTCGGCGTCGGCGATCCACGCGCGGATCACGCCCGCATCTCGCGGCTTGCTTGCGCGAGCGCCAGGCGGCTGGTGGTGGCGTGCAACTGAACGGTGTCCTCGAGGTGCCGCGCGTAGCCGCCGCCCAACGTGATCGCCACCGGGATGCCGCGCGCGACACAGCCATCGATCACGGCGCGGTCGCGGGCCTCCATGCCGGCGAACGTGAGGCTTAGGCCGCCGAGTTGGTCGTCGTGGAACGGATCCGCCCCGGCCTGGTAGAGCACCAGCTCTGGCGCGAACGCCCACATGCGCTCGAGCGCGGGCGCGAGTGCCGCGAGATAGCCGTCGTCGCCAGTGCCGTCGTCGAGTCCCACGTCCAGGTCGCCGCGTTCCTTCGGCATGGGATAATTGTTCTCCTGGTGCACGGACAGCGTGAACACCGCGGGCTCGTCGCGAAAGATGTGCGCGGTGCCGTTCCCCTGGTGCACGTCCAGGTCCACCACCGCCACGCGACGCACGCGGCGCTCCGCGAGCATCGCACGTGCCGCCACGGCCAGGTCGTTCAGGTAGCAGAAGCCCTCGGCATGGCCGGCGTAGGCGTGGTGCAGGCCACCGCCCAGGTGCGCGGCCGCGCCGAACCGGAGCGCCAGTCGCGCCGCGTGTGCACTTCCCGAGGCGGCGAGCGCGAACGCGTCCACGATCTCGCGCGTGAGCGGCAGCTCGCTGTACTGGGTGCGCGGGGTCCAGCGCAAGGCTTCGAGGTCGTCCAGGTAGGCGGGCTCGTGCGCCTGCTCCAGGAGTGCGCGGGTCACGGGCGGCGGCGCCAGGTCGAGCCCGGCGTCCAGGTGGCCGGAGGCCACCAGCGCGTGGTAAACCGCCTCGTACTTGGCGGTCGGGAATACGTGCGTGCCGATGTCACAGCCGTAGTGCTTCGACCACACCGCCGCCGAGGGGTTGGGCATGGCGTCAGGGTGCCATCCCGGGCGCGGCCGTGGCAAAGCGCGGACAGTCTCTGCCGCGCAATCCGCTATGATTCTCCACCGCATGACTCGCCCCGCACCGGATCAAGCCCGCGCGTTTCGCGCCCTCGCCAGCCGCCTTGCCGCGCGCCGCGCCGCCGACATGGGCGTGCGGTTGTGGCTGGTCGCAACGGTGCTCGCCGCATGCGTCGCCGCGTTCACCTACTGGCAGGTGCGCGTGCCGCTCGACGGCACCACGCGGCGCACCGGCACCCGGGGCGGCGTGCAACGCCTGGGGCTGGTGCTGGCGGCGTTCGCGGTAGCGGGTGGCGCCATCGCCGCGTCGCGACAAGCGACGCTCGCGGCCGACCCGCCGGGGCCCGAATGGCTGGCCCTGCCGCTGGAGCCCACGCATGTCGAACGGCATCTCGCGCGCGAGGCGCGGCTGCCCGCCCTCGCCGTCGCCGTTCCCGCCGTCGCCGCGTGGTGGGCGGGGTTCGGGCTCCTGCCCGTCGCGTGGCTCGCGGGGCTGGCGCTCGGCTTCGTACTGGCCTTCTTCGTGGCCACACGTCTCGCCTGCGCCATCTCGCTGCGCGCTTCCACTCGTGCCTCGGGGCCAGCTCGCCGGCTGCCCGCGGCCTGGCGAGCCTTGGTGACCGCGCGACGCAACGTGCGACTCCAAAGCATCGCCGCATCGCCCTGGCGCACGCGCTCGCGCTGGAGCGCGCTCGCGCGACTCGACCGGGCGGTGTCGTCGCGCGCCGGCTCGCCGCGCGCGCGACTGGTGTTCTCGCTCGCGTTCCTCGCCCTGAGCGTCGCCGCCTGGTTCTTCGGTCGCGAACCGCTCCAGCTTCGCGCGCAGGCGTTCGCGGCATTCACGCTGGCGTGTGCCGGCCTGGGCGCGTGGGCGGCCTGGCGCGCGGCGGGCGACCCCCCGTCCACGTTGCGCGCGCTGCCGCTGTCGCTGGGTGATGCCTGGCGCGGCCGTGCCTGGCCGCTAGTGGGCGCGATCGGCGTCGTCTTGGTGCTACACGCCGCGATCCCCTCGGCGCTGCCGCCACTCGCACGCGTCGGCCTGGCGCTGTCGTGGGCGCTGCCGGCGCTGCTCATCACGCTGCTCGGCCTGCACCTCGGCCTGTCGCTCGCCGGCAGCCCCGTCACCGCCGAGAATCTCTACTACGGTTGGCTCGGCGCAGGCGTCGTCGCCAGCCTCGCCATTCCATTGTTCGGCTGGTGCGTGCTGTTGGCCGCGTTCGTGCAAGCTACCCGGCGCGTCAAGCGCTGGAACACGCCGGAGGTGGTGTGATGCTCGAGGTGCGCTCGCTCGAGCGTCGTTACGGAGCGCGCGTGGCGCTCGCCAGCGTGTCGTTCGAGGTGCGCCCAGGCGAGGTGGTCGGCTTGCTCGGCGCGAACGGCGCGGGCAAGAGCACGCTGCTGCGCACCGTGGCCGGACTCCAGCCGCCTGACGCGGGGCAGGCCCGTATCGCGGGGCACGACGTGTGGGCCGAGCCGCTCGCGGCCAAGCGCGCGCTCGGCTACGCCGCCGAGGAACCGTCATTTCACGACGAGCTCTCCGCGCGCGAGTATCTCGCGTTCGTTGCCGCCGTGCGCGCGCTCGAGCCTGTCGCCGCACACGATCGTGCGGTGGCGCTGGCACGCGGCCTGGAACTGGCGGCACGCTTGGACGAACCGGTGCGCGGTTTCTCCCACGGCATGCGTAAGAAGCTGTCGTTCCTCGCCGCGGTCCTGCACGAGCCGAAGGTGTTGCTGTGCGACGAAGCACTCGAGGGGTTCGATGCGCCGTCCGCGCTGGCCGCCAAGGCGGAACTGCGTCGACTTGCCCGGGACGGCTGCGCCATCCTGTTCTCCAGTCACGTCACCGAGACCGTCGAGCGCCTGTGCGACCGCGTCGTGCTGCTGCACGAGGGCCGCGTCGCACGCCGATTGACCCGCGCCGAGTGGGGCGCCGGAGACGACCTGCATTCGCCGCTCGAGCGGTTGTTCCTCGAGCTGCTTGAGTCGTCGCCTGTGGAGGGTTCGCGATGAGGGTTCACCTGCTGCACCGTAACGCGATGCTGGCCGCCGGCCTCCTGTTGCTCGCCGCACGGCTCCCCTCGGCAGCACTTGCCGCCGGCATCCCGCCGCCGCCGGGGCTCCTGGCGATGTGGGAAGGCCGCGATGGCGCGTCGGTGCGCGCGGCACTCCGGCGCTGCGCGGCCGAGGGCGAACAGACGGGTGCGACGGCGACCCAGCGGCTGGAGGCGGGCGAGGCCGCATGGTGGCTGGGCGTGCAGGACGCGCGCGCGGGACGTCCCGACAGCGCGCGCGCGCAGTGGCGTCGCGCCATGTCGCTGCGCGGCGACTTCGACGAGGGCTTCGCGCTGATCGATGCGCTGTTTCGAAGCGGTCGCCCGGCCGAGATCACCGAAGCCTACGGCCACGCCGCGGTGCTCGCCCAGCAGGCTCAGTTGGAGCTGCCGCGCCGCGCCCCCGAGGCGCATGCGCGCCTGGCCTGGGCGCGTCACCTGCGCGGCAACTCGGACAGCGCGCTGGCTGGGTTTCGCGAGTGGTGCGACCCACTTCGCCCCCGGCCGCAGTGGACGCGGCGCTGTGCGCTCATCGAGCTGGCCGGCGGGGATACCGCCGCGGCCTGGCGCTCGCTCGCGACCGTGTCGGCGCGTACGCGCCAGCGCGACGCCGAGGTGGAAACGCTGCTCGTGCGCGCGCAGCACGCGCTCCGCTACAGCGACGAACGCCGGAGGATCACGGTGGCGATGGTGCGTGACCCGATCGAGGCGGGCGAGCAGGGGTTTCTCGCGTCGCTCGGCGCACGTATCGAGACGCTGCCCGCCCGCGACGGGTTCGCCGTGCGCTGGATCACGGTGCCCGCGGCGAGCGGCGTGGCGCGCCGCCCGCCGCTGCTGTTCGTGCTCTCCCCCACCGACGCGCTCGCTGCGGCCGACACGCTCGCCGCGGCGCTCTCGGCTGCGGGGCATCCGGTCGTGCTGCTGGCTCCGCGCGGCTCCTACGGCGCGCTCGGGCCCGGCGTGCTGGGCCCCGAGGCGTGGTTCGGCCGCGAGTCGGAGCTGCACCCGTTGGTCGCCGCCGATGCCGCCGCCGTGATGGACCTGCTCGCCAAGCGTGGCGACGCCCCCGGCGGCACGTGGATCGTGGGCGCGGCGGGCGACATGGCGCCCGTGGCGCTGGCGTTGGCGCGCGCGCGGGGTACCCGTGCGAAGTACGGGTCCGGCGTGCAGGCGATGCTGCTCGTGGCGCCACGCCTGCCGGTGGTCGAGGTGGCCGAGTTCCGCTCCCGGCTGCGCGCGGCGCACACCCGCACGTTCATCCAGATCTCGCCCGAGGAGCCGGACGCGCTCGAGCTGGCCGACCTGATCGCCCGCGCCACCGAACCCGGCCAGGTGCGCGTGGCGGACTCCGGGCTCCACGGCCGCGGCGCCGCGATTTTCCGCGGGGAACCGATCGTGGCACGACGCCTTGTGGCGTGGCTCGCGGAGAAGCCCGCGGCGCGGTGAGCCGCAACTGTTATTTGCAACACTCCGCGGGCTGCGAATAGATTGCGGAGTGGAGCGCGAATCGATCCTCTCGCGGAACCCGGGCAAGGAGGCTTGCGGATGAATCCAAGCATGAGAGTGCTGGTTGCTGTCGCGCTCATCGCAGTGCTCCCCGCGCCGGGGATGGCCCAGGACAGCCTGTCCCCCTGGCTGCGCGATCGAGGCCCGGGCATCCGCACGTCGATGTTCGGGACCTACGTCCGGCCGGGAGAGCTGCTCGTCTATCCCTTCTACGAGAACTACCGAGACAACGACCTGCAATACTCTCCGAACGAGTACGGCGGGCTCGGCAGCCAGGACTTCGCGGGTCGCTATCGGGCGGACGAGGGACTGGTGTTCATCGGCTACGGGATCACGGACCGGCTGGCGATCGAGTTCGAGGCGGCTTACATCAGCGCCACGTTCGACAAGGACGCCGCCGACGCCACCGGCACGCCGGCGCATCTCGCGGAATCGGGGCTCGGCGACGTCGAGGGCCAGGTCACCTACCGCTGGCTCATCGAGAGCGAACGCCAACCCGAGGTATTCAGCTTCTTCGAAGCGGTGTCTCCCCAGAACAAGGCGAAAGCGCTGATCGGCACGCCCGATTGGGAACTCAAGTTCGGCAGCGGTCTCTCGCGCGGCTTCGCGTTCGGCACGCTCACCGGCCGCGTCGCGGCCGAGTACGCCGCCAGCTCGAGTTCGCCGTGGGACGTGGGGGAATGGGCGGTCGAGTACCTGCGACGCATCCCGTCGGGCTGGGGGCTCTACACCGCCTTCGAAGGGCAGGGGGCCGACGAGCTGTCGCTGGTCGCCGAGGTCCAGCGACGGCTCGGCTCCTACGTGACCCTCAAGCTGAACTCGTCGGTCGGGCTCACCCCCAACGCCACCGCCCTGGCGCCCGAGGTGGGGATCCTGTTCAGGATCCCGACGGGAGCGCGTTAGCAGGGTCACCCCGCCACTCCACGATCAGCACCGCGCCGAGGATCAGCACCGCTCCCAGCCACCAGCGTGCGGCGAACTGTTCGCCGCCGAGCGAGAGCGCGAACAACAGGGCGAACACGGGTTCGAGCGCGAACAGCAGGCCCACGCGGCCGGGCGACAGCGTGCGCTGGGCGTAGACCTGGAGCAGCGGGGCCAGCGTGCTGCCGGCCACGACGAGGTAGGCGAAACGCCACAGGTTCGCGCCGTCGAGCGAGTGGAATAGCTCGGCCGGCGGCCCCGCGATCGGCAACAACACGAGCGCGGCGACGAACGATTGCACGCACACGAGCGCGACGGGGTCGGCCGCTCGCGCGAACCGTGCGACGGCCACGATCTGCAGCGCGAACATCGCCGCTCCGCCCAGCGTGATCAGCTCGCCCTTCCCCAGCGTGAATCCCTCGCGCAGCGATAGCAGCGCCGAGCCGGCCATGGCGATGGCGATGCCGGCCACGAGCCGCGGGCTGGGCCGCTGGCGCAGCAGCGGCCACGCCCAGAACGCGGCGAGCAGCGTGCCCGCGCAGGTCAGGAACGCCGAGCTGCCGGCGCTGGTCCATTGTAGTCCTACCGCCTGCGGGTAGAACCCGAACACCATGAGCACGCCCGAGACAAACCCGCCCCGCAGATCGACGCGCGATGGCCGGCGGCGGCGCAGCGCGAGCACCGCGGCGAATGTGGCGCCCGCGAGCAGGAAGCGCGCGCACACGAGCGTGGCGGGCGCGATGGCCGCGACCGTGTCGCGGATGGCCACGAACGTCCCGCCCCACAGCAGGCAGGCGAGCACCATCGCGACGAGCGCGCGGCGTTCCGCCCCGTGGGTCATGGGCGCGTGCGGCCGCGCTTGCGGTGCGGGCCCGCCGTCCGCGCGCGGGTGAGCGCGTACGACAGGCTCTCGAACTCCATGGTCATGTCCACGGTGCGAAGCGTCACCGAGTCCGGAACGCGCAGCTTGCGCGGCGCGAAGTTCAAGATGCCCTGCACGCCTGCGGCGACCAGTGCGTCGGCCACTTCCTGGGCGGCGCGCACGGGTGTGGCGATGACGCCGATCTCGAATCCGTCCTTGGCCGACAATTGAGTCACGGGCCGCACGACCAACCCCTCGAGCGTGCGACCGATGCGGTCGGCGTCGGCGTCGAACACGGCCACCAGGTCGAAGCCCTGATCGGCGAAACCACGATAACCGACCAGCGCCGCGCCGATGTGCCCCGCTCCCACGATGCACGCGCGCCAGCGGCGATCCAGCCCGAGCAGCGCGCGGATCTCCTCGCGCAGGTGCTCGACGTGGTAGCCGAGCCCGCGGCGCCCGAACGAGCCGAACGACGACAGGTCCTTGCGCACCTGCGCCGAAGTGATGCCCTCGCGCTCCGCCAGCAGGTGCGACGAGATCATCCGCTTGCCCTCGGCAGCGACTTCCTCGAGCACGCGGTAGTAGTGCGACAAGCGGCGGACGGTGGGCTCGGAGATGTGCGACAAGGTCCCTTCGCTCGTGAATATTTTCACAAGGAGTGGCCGAACGCGGGCCGCGGAGCGTGGCTCCGCGGCCCCGTCACTCGGTTCAGGCTTCGGGGGTTTCGGGCATGTCGGTTGCTTCGGTGCTCTCCGGCGCTCCCTCGCCCACGACCGCGGTGTCGTCGTCCTCGGGCACCACGCGCGTCACGCCACCCACGGTGTCGGGCAACAGGCTGTCGCTCTCCTCGGGCGACGCGGCCAGGTTCACCAGGCGCACGCCCTGCGTGTTGCGGCCAATGACACTGATGCCCTTGACCGGCATGCGGATGAGCTGGCCCTGGCGTGTGACGATCATGAGCTCGTCGCCGTCGACGACCTCTTTCACCGCCACGATGTTGCCGTTTCGCTCCGTGGTCTTGATGGTGATGATGCCCTTGCCTCCGCGGTGCGACACGCGGTATTCCGAGATCTCGCTGCGCTTGCCGTAGCCGTGTTCGGTCACCGCGAGCAGCGTGGCCTGGCGGTTCACGCCCACCATGCTCACCACCTCGTCCTCGGCGTCGTCCAGCGTCACCGCCTTCACGCCGTACGAAGTGCGGCCCATGGCCCGCACCTCGCCCTCGTGGAATCGGATCGCGAGGCCCTTCTTCTTGGCGAGGATGATGTCGTGCGTTCCATCTGTGATGGTGGCCTCGATGAGCGCGTCGCCATCCTCGAGCAGCACGGCGTTGATGCCGGCCTTGCGGACGTTGCCGTAGGCGGACAGCACCGTCTTCTTGATGAGGCCCTTGCGGGTGGCGCACACCAGGAAGTGCTGGTCGTCGAACGTCTTGACCGCCACCACCGCCTGCACCCGCTCGTCGCGCGACATGCCCTCGAGGTGGTTCACGAGTGGCCGTCCCTTCGCCATTCGCCCGGCCTGCTCGATCTCGTGCACCTTGAGCCAGTAGCAGCGGCCCTTATCCGTCAGGAACAGCAGATAAGCGTGCGTGTTGGCGATGAACAGGTGCTCGATGAAGTCGTCTTCCTTCGTGCGCGCGCCGATCACGCCCTTGCCGCCGCGGCGCTGGGCGCGGTAGGCGGAGATCTCCTGACGCTTGATATAGCCGGCATGCGAGATCGTGATCACCATGTCCTTCTGCTCGATGGTGTCTTCGTAGTTGATATCGCCCTCTTCGACCACGATCTGCGTGCGCCGGTCGTCGCCGTACTTGTCGCGCAGGCGGCGCACCTCGTCCTGGATGATCGCGAGCATCTTCGGCTCGCTCGCCAGGATGGACCGGAGCTTCTCAATCATCTGGATGACGTCGAGGTACTCGGCCTGGATCTTGTCGCGCTCGAGCCCGGTGAGCCGCGACAGGCGCATTTCGAGAATTGCGCTGGCCTGGATCTCCGACAGCTGGAACGTGCTCATCAGGCCCTCTCGGGCCGTGTCCGTGTCCTTCGACCGGCGGATCAGCGCGATCACCTCGTCCAGGTGATCCAGCGCGATCTTCAGGCCCTCGAGGATATGCGCGCGGCGCTCGGCCTCGGCCAAGTCGAACTCGGTGCGGCGGCGCACCACCTCACGCCGATGGAGCACGTACTGGTCGAGCAGCGCGCGCAGCGTGAGGATCTGCGGGCGGCTCTCCACCAGCGCCAGCATGATCGCGCCGAACGAGGACTGCAGCGGGGTGTGCACGAACAACGAATTCAGCACGACCTTCGGATTGGCGTCCTTCTTGAGCTCGATGACGATACGCATGCCGTCGCGGTCGGACTCGTCGCGCAGGTCGGAGATGCCGGCGATCTTCCCCTCGCGCACCATCTGCGCGATCTTCTCGAGCAGCGAGGTCTTGTTCACCTGGAACGGGATCTCGGTGACCACCAGGCTCATGCGGCCGCCCTTGCCCTCCTCGACCTGCACCTTCGACCGCATCTTCATGCTGCCGCGGCCGTTCAGGTAGCAGTCGCGAATGCCCTGCGTGCCATAGATGATGCCACCCGTCGGGAAGTCCGGTCCCTTCACGATCTTGAGCAGGTCCTCGGGCGCGGTCTCGGGCTTTTCGATCACCGTGATGATGGCGTCGCACACTTCGCGCAGGTTGTGCGGCGGCACCTCGGTGGCCATGCCCACGGCGATGCCCGAACAGCCGTTCACGAGCAGGTTCGGCACCACGCCCGGCAGCACGACCGGTTCCTCGCGCGTCTCGTCGTAGTTGGATCGGAAGTCCACCGTGTTCCGCTCGAGGTCGGCCAGCATCTCCATGGCCAGCGCGGTCAGGCGCGCTTCGGTGTAGCGCATGGCGGCCGGGGCGTCACCGTCGATGCTGCCGAAGTTGCCCTGCCCGTCCACGAGCGGGTAACGCATCACCCAGTTCTGGGCCAGGCGCACGAGCGTGGGGTACACGACGCCTTCGCCATGCGGGTGATAGTTGCCCGACGTGTCGCCGGCGATCTTGGCGCACTTACGAAAGCCGCGGCCCGGCGCTAGGTTCAGGTCGTTCATGGCGACCAGGATGCGCCGCTGCGAGGGCTTCAATCCGTCGCGCACGTCCGGGAGCGCGCGGGAGACGATCACCGACATCGAATAGTTCATGTAGCTGGTCTTCATCTCGTCTTCGATGTGCAGATCGACGATCTTCGACCGGTCGTTCAGGGCCATGTCCTCATCCTTCGAGTCGCCGCGACGACACCCGGCGCCCGCATCCTGCGAGCCCGGCGTCGCGCGAGGTCGTCATTCCTTCGCCGTGCGCTGCCAACGCCACGTGAACGCCATCGTGCCCCAATCCGTCGAGCGGTCGGGGTCCGCCTCGCGGCTCACGAACGCGTGCTTCCACCCGAGTGCGGCGCCGATCGAGTGACCGCCAGCCGTCCGCCACAGCAGCGCGGGCCCGGTGGCGGCGATCACGCCGCTCACCGCGTCATTCACCTTGCCGCGCACATCCCGCTCCTGCCGTGCGTAGCCGAAATCCACGCCCCACAATAGGCGCCAGCCACGCGCTTCGGACTGGGTGAGCCGTGCCTCCGCACGCCAACCCGCGCCGAATCCCCAACGGTGCAGCGAGGCCACGGTGCCGAGCGGCTCACCCGTGTTGGGGTCGCTCAGGTCCGAAAAAGCGGTGCCGAGGTCGTCGGCATAGAGAACGCCTCCGAACGCGAAGCGCTGCTCGAACGGCCACAACAGCGCCAGCGCGCCGCCCGCGCCACCGCTGCCGGGCGCGCCGTTGGCACCCAATGTGGTGCCCGCCGACAGCGACAGCTCGGGCGACGCCAGCGCCGCGCCGGGCGCCAGTGCGATGCACGCCACCAGCCACCTCGCCGCCAGTCGCCACCCGCCGGACACGGGCATCAGACGTCCAGGTTCTTCACCGACAGCGCATTCTCCTCGATGAACTGTCGTCGCGGCTCGACCTGTTCGCCCATGAGGATCGTGAAGATGCGATCAGCCTCGACCGCGTCTTCCGAGGTCACGCGCACGAGCGTGCGGGTCTCCGGATTCATCGTGGTGCGCCACAGCTGCTCGGGGTTCATCTCGCCGAGGCCCTTGTAGCGCTGCACCATCACGTTTTTCTTGCCGATGCGCGCGATCGCCTCCTCGCGCTCCTTCTCGTCGTAGCAGTAGATCTCGTCCTTGCCCGACTTCACCAGGTAGAGCGGCGGCTGCGCGATGTAGATGTGGTTGTTGTCCACCAGCGGTCGCAGCTCACGGAACAGGAACGTCAGCAGCAGGGTGCGGATGTGCGCGCCGTCCACATCGGCGTCCGCCATGAGGATGATGCGGTGGTAGCGAAGCTTGGTGATGTCGAACTCTTCCTTCACCCCCGCGCCGAGTGCGGTGATGATGTTGCGGATCTCCTCGTTGGCGAGGATCTTGTCGATGCGCGCCTTCTCCACGTTCAGGATCTTGCCGCGGATTGGCAGGATGGCCTGGAAGCGCCGGTCCCGACCCTGCTTGGCGCTGCCACCGGCCGAATCGCCCTCGACGATGTACAGCTCGCACTCTTCGGGGTTGTCCCACGCACAGTCCGCGAGCTTGCCGGGCAGCGACCCGCCATCGAGGATGGTCTTGCGCCGCGCCAGCTCGCGCGCCTTGCGCGCCGCCTCGCGGGCGCGCGCGGCGGCGATCATCTTCTCGACGATCTTGCGCGCCACCGAGGGGTTCTCCTCGAAGTGCTCACGCAGCCCCTCGCCCACCACCGTCTCGACCGCGCCCTTGATCTCGCTGTTGCCGAGCTTGGTCTTGGTCTGTCCCTCGAACTGCGGGTTCTGCATCTTCACCGAGATCACCGCGACCAGGCCCTCGCGCACGTCCTCGCCGCCGATGTCGGCCTTGAGGCTCTTGGTGTGGCCTTCGCGGTTGGCGTAGTTCACGAGCGTGCGCGTGAGCGCCGAGCGGAATCCGCCCACGTGTGTGCCGCCCTCGGCAGTGTTGATGTTGTTCACGAACGACAGCAGCGTCTCGGAGTAGGTATCGTTGTACTGCAGCGCCACCTCCACCGAGACGTTGTCGCGTTCGCGCGAGAACACCACCGGCTTCGCGTGCAGCGTCTCCTTGTTCGTGTTGAGAAACCTCACGAACTCGGCGATGCCGCCCTTGGCGAAGTAGTCCATGGACCTGGCGGTCCGTTCGTCGCGCAGGTGGATCATGAGGCCGCTGTTCAGGTAGGACAGCTCGCGCAAGCGCGCGGCGATGGTGTCCCAGTGGAAATCGGTCGTCTCGAAGATCTGCGCGTCGGGCTTGAAGCGCACCAGGGTGCCGCTGCCCTTGTCCTTTTTCTCGGCCGTGCGCGTCTCCATGGGGCCGGTGGGCACGCCGCGCACGTAGGACTGCGTGTAGAGCTTGCCATCGCGCAACACTTCCACCGAGCAGGTCTCCGCCAACGCATTCACGCACGACACGCCCACGCCGTGCAGGCCGCCGGAGACCTTGTAGGAAGCGTTGTCGAACTTGCCGCCGGCGTGCAGCGTGGTCATGACGACCTCGAGCGCCGGCTTCTTCATGGTGGCATGCATGTCCACCGGGATGCCGCGGCCGTTGTCGCGCACACTCAGGCTGCCCTCGGACTCGATGGTCAGCGTGATGTCGTCGCAGTAGCCGGCGAGGGCTTCATCCACAGCGTTGTCCACCACCTCCCAGATGAGGTGGTGCAGGCCGCGCACGCCGGTGTCGCCGATGTACATGGCCGGTCGCTTGCGCACCGCCTCGAGGCCCTCGAGCACGGTGATGCTGGTGGCGTCGTAATGGTGACCCTTGGGCTCCGCCGTCAAAGTGCCTTCTCCTTCCTTCGTGCTCACCGTGGGATCCCTCCGTACCCATCCTTGCGATGGGTGCCCGCAGCCGTGAAGCGCACGTCGCGTACGACGTCGACGCCCAGGTGCCGGTTCAGGTTGCGCACGAGATCGCGTTTCAAGAACCCGAGTTCGTGCATCCAGGCCGATCCTTCGACCTCCACGTTCAACGTGCCCTCACGGAACGACACGGCTCGCGTGTGGCCCGCGATGCGCGCTCCGGCAACGGCGGGCCAGTCCGACACGGCTCGCCAGCCCTGCGCGGTCGAGGCCAGTCCGAGGCGTTCGAGCAAGGCGGGCAGGATGGCCGCGAGGGGCTTCATCCCGCTCATCCGGCGTCCGGCAGGCGGAGCGGCATGACCAGGCAGAGCAGTTCCTCGTCGGGGGCCGACAGCGCCCCCACCGGCTCCACGATGCCCGCCGACAGCGCCGTCTTCAACCGGAACACCACCTTCTCGCTGGGAATGTTGCGCAACGTCTGCAGCAGGTAGCGCGCGTTGTAGCCAATGTCCATGTCCTCGCCCTGGTATTCCGCGGCGACCTGCTGCTCGCCGGCGCCGAAATCGGCCGTGGCCGACGACACCGCGAGTTGGTCGCGCTTGAGCGAGAAACGCACTTGTTGCGTGTTGCTGTCCGCGTGCGACGCCACGATGTCCACGGCCTCCATGAGGTCCGAGCGCGTCACCGTGAGCGAGCGTGGGTTGTCCTTGGGGATCACCTGCTCGTAGTTGGGGTACGGACCCTCGAGCAGCCGTGCCGTGACCTGCACGCGAAACTCCCCCACCTGCGCGACGAAGCCCGCATGGCCCTTGCCGTCGGCGATGCGGATCTCGACCGGGCTCGTGGCCTCGGCCGAGACACGGCTCATGGTGGCCAGTGCGCGCGCCGGCACGATGACGCCATCGCGGGTGAGATCGCCGAACGCGCCCTTGCACGTGGCGCGCGCCAGGCGGTGGCCGTCGGTGGCAACGAATGCGACCTGCTGCGAGCTGCCGTGCAGGAACACGCCGTTCAGGCTGGCGCGCGTGGTCTCCTCGCTCACCGCGTAGGCCGAGCGCTCGACCAGGCGCGTGAGCGTCTCGCCGGGAAGCGAGATTCTAAGTTCGCCCTTCAACTCGGGGGGCGTGGGGTATTCGTCGGATTTCTGCACCGGAAAGCGCGACCAACCCCTGCCGTCGCCGTAGCCTGCCTCGAGTTGGTTCTTCTCGACGCGCAGCGTCACGGCGCCGCGCGGCATCTTGCGTACGACTTCGTTGAAATGCTTGGCGTTGACCGCCAGCCGGCCGGGCGCCCGGCCCAGACAGGGCACGGCGACGCTGGTGGTGAGATCCAGGTCACTCCCGGTGATGCGGAGGCTGGTCTTGTCGGCCTCGAGGAGCAGGCAGTTCAAGAGCGGCTGGGCACTTTTCTGGGGAACCGATCCGAGGGCGCGGGCCACGGCGAATGCCAGATCGCCCTGCTGGATGGTGAGGTCCATGGGTCACTCCCTGACGGCAAGGAACTTCATGTCCGGCCTCGGGTTCCGCCGCTCCCGGACGGGTGGTTCGGGGGGCGTTTCGAAGCGCCGCTGCATTCTAGGCACCGCCCAGTCCGAAGGCAAGCGGAGAACGGCCCAGAAGCCTGCTTCTAAGTCTTTCTGTATCAATCAATAAGAACCTAGTAACCGTAGGGGCTGTGGACAGCGTTCACAACTGCGCCGAGCCCTTGCTAAGCCCGCCCGCGCGAACCGCTTGGCTCGACATCCCGGGTGTGGACGAAAGCGTCACCTATCCACGCTCGGGGAACGCGGACCTGCGACCCCCTCGGTTCTCCGCACACCCCCACAACTCCTCCACGGCTTCTCAAGACGAGACTGTGGAGAACAGCGTGTTCACCTTGTCGCGGAACGACTCCTCGGCCTGGATCCGCTCCGCCACCTGACGACAGGCGTGGATGACCGTGCTGTGGTCACGGCCGCCGAACACACGACCGATCTCCGCGAGAGACAACTCGGTGAGGTGTCGCATGAGGTACATGGCCACCTGGCGCGGTAGCGCGATCGCCTGCGTGCGCCGCTTGCCCACCAGCGACTCCGGCCGCACGCCGAAGCGCTCGGAGACTGCCGCCAGGATGCGTTCCGGTGCGGTGTTCTCGGGCTCCGGCTTCACGTACTGGGCCAGCACCTCGTTCGCCAGCTCTGGCGTCACGTCCCGGTGCGTGAGCGAGGCCACCGCCATGAGTCGCACGAGGCAGCCCTCCAGATCGCGCACATTGCCGCGCACGCGGTCGGCGATCAACAGCACCACGTCGTCGGCCAGTCGCAGGCCGCCTGACTCCTGCTCGCAGCGGTTGCGCAGGATGGCGATGCGCGTCTCGAGGTCCGGCTGCTGCGTGTCGGCGACCAAGCCCTGGTTGAAGCGCGAAATGAGCCGCTCCTCCATGCCCGCGATGTCCTTGGGCGCCTGGTCCGCGGTCACCACGATCTGCTTGTGGGCGTCGCGCAGGGCGTTGAACGTGTGGAAGAACTCCTCCTGCGTGCTCTCCTTGCCCGCCAGGAACTGCACGTCGTCCACCAGCAGCACGTCCACGTTCCGGTACTTGTTGCGGAACGCCAGCGTCTGGCCGTGCTGGATCGCGTAGATCATCTCGTTCGTGAAGCGCTCGGCAGACACGTAGTAGACGCGTGCTTCGGGCCGCAGGCGCTTCACCTCGTGGCCCACGGCGTGCAGGATGTGCGTCTTGCCGAGGCCCGAGGCGCCGTGGATGAAGAGCGGGTTGTAGACCTCGCCGGGGCGGAGCGACACGGCCATGGCGGCCGCGTGCGTGAATCGATTGCTCGGGCCCACCACGAACGACTCGAACGTGAGCCGCGGGTGGAGCTGGCTGTCGAGCCACTCACGAGCCGGCGCGGGGCGCGCGGGCTCATGCAGCGCGGGCATGGCACGCATGGCCGACGGGGGCGGGCTCGCGGGCAAGGGCGCCGGTTCGCGTGGCGAGAATCGCACGTCGGGGCAGTGGCCGAGTACATCGGCGAGCGCGTGGCGCAGCGCGGTCAAGTGATGCTCGTGGATCCAGTCCACGAAGAAAGCGTTGGGAACCTCGAGGTCCACGGCGGCGGAGCCGATCTCGAGCGCCACGATGGGGCGGAACCAGGTCTCGAAGGCCTGGTCACTCGTGAGTCGGTCCCTCACCTTGAGGAGGACTTGTTCCCAAAGCACGGCGACCTGATCAGGGGAAACAGGCAGGGCAGCCATTTCTTACATCCTTGCAGAGATGGTTCGTGCCGTTGCCCACAGGGCCAGAAGCCTTCGCAAGTGCTTGCGTTCAGTGCTTCGAGCCGTGTGCGCGGGGGCGGCGATGTGAGTCGGGGACGAGGGTTGTCCACATCCGTGGACAAGTGCCGTAAACGGTTTTTTTATAGCGTGTTGGGCGGCGCTCGGCGGGGCTTCCTCCACAAGATGTCCACAGCGGTCCCGCCGGACCCGGGGACGGTTCCGCCCCGTGCCGCCGCTGGCTTCTGGCGATGGCTCACAAGGCGATGGGGGGCAATGTTTTGTGGGACTGGCCAAGGTTTGGCGTCGCGGTCCGTGGAACACAGGGCTCGCGGCGGACGGACAGGCTAGCACCCGGCCCGGGGCGCCACAAGGCACGAGTGACGACCACGCAAGCCACTGTAAATCAACAAGTTGTGGCTATGCCGCCGGACGGCGCCGATCAGAATGGAAAAAGCACTCCGAGCGTGATCGCGAAATCGTCCTTAATCTCATCGCTCACAGCGAGTTGCGCCTCTGTGAGGATGCGAAGGTCCGGATTGGGCCGGAATTCGATGCCCAAGCGGACGGGGAAGGACGTGTCGGTGTTGTTCTGAACGCCGAAGTCGAGCCGCGACAGAAGCAGACTCGCGCCGCCGTAGCCCAGCCATTTGCCCGAGTAGTCGAGCGTGCGTGACACGCCGACCTGGGGCCCCACCGCCAGGATGGTGAAATTGTCCGCGCTCTCCACGCCGATCGCGCCGCCGAGCGACACGTTCACCGGGAACGTCTCGCTCTGCGTGGCCACCTGGCCACGAAAGTCGCCGCCCAGGCGAACCGATGTGCGTGTGGTGTTGGTCACGTCGATGCGCGAGAGCCCACCCAGGAAACCGAAGTCGAGGTTGGGGTAGAACGACAACCTCAGCTGGCCCATGAGCGAGGCGCTGCTCTGGTCGAACTGGAGGTAGGCGCCGCCCAGGCGGGCGTTCACCGGCACCACGCGCGCCTCGGACAGGGCGCCATGCACCTGCGCGCGCGCGGGGCTGGCCGCGGCGAGTGACGCCGCGACGAAGACGAGGATGAAGCGCTTCACGGGATCTCCCTTCTTCCGTGTGGAGCAGGTCGTTCGTCCATGAACGAGGGGAAGCGTGCCGCCAAGCTGCCCCCTGCGCGCGCCGAGGTCAAGTGCGCGCGGAGCGGCGCTCGGGGCGGCGCGGGGCCGTCGGCGACGGGTTGCGCCGGCCCGGGCTCGCATGAGACAAGCGCGCCATGAAACTTCTCAGCGACTTCGACGGCGTGTGGACCTATCCCGACGAGGAGGGGGCCGCGCACGGCGCCGCGCTGGACGCCGCGCTCGAGGACCTGGTGGGGGAGGGCGACCAGGGCGAGGTGCGCGCATGGGTGGCGCGCGCGCGCCGCGCAGTGCGCGACGAGCCCACGCGCTGGGGTTGGTCCGTGGCCGGCCGCGTCTCGGCGTTCGCGGACGAGGACCCGTTCACCGAGCACGGCGCCGTGCTCCACTACCTGCACGAGCACCGCGCGGACGATCCGCTGGCGGCACGCCTCGCCGCCGCGATCGAGGCGACCGGTCGAACGCTCGACGCGTTTGGCGGCCTCTGCCACGTGGCCGGCGTGCAGAAGGTCGAGGCGCGGCGCGGGCCGGGGATCACCGCGGCGTCAGCCGCCGCCGGGCGAGCGCTGCTCGCCGGCGGCGTGGAAGTGGTGGTGGTGTCCAACTCGGGCACCGAGAAACTCGACCGCTGGTTCCGGCACGCGCAGGTGCCGGCGAGCGTGCATCCCGATCGCGCCGAGCGCGCGCTGCGGCTACGGGGTTCGGCTCGCAAGTTCGTACTGGCGCCGGCGGCGGGGGAAAGCCTTGCGTTGGGCGGCTCGCGCGTGGACGTGGAGCGCCCTGACTACGAACGCGTGCTGCGCGAAGAGCGGCCGGACGCGGTCGTGGGCGACGTGTTCTCGCTCGACCTGGCGTTGCCGTTGGCGCTCAAGCGGCATGATCCGGCATGGCGGCAAGTGCGCCTGTTCTGGCTGGTGCATCCTTACACGTCGCCTCGCATGCGACGCGAGATCGCGACGCTGCCGGAGGGTGAAGTCGAAGCGATCGAGGGCGGATTGACGGCGGTGGCGGAGAGACTGCTGCGGTAGCGGAGTACTTCTGCCCGCGGGAACACGCCGCCTGGCGCCACTGCGACTGAACCACCACCACGCCAACTCAATTCCGGCAACCAAAACCCCTGAAAACACGGGGGTTCTGACGGTTCCGTGCTAGGGTCGAGGGGTCCTCGAAACGGCTGTGTTCTAACCTCCCGGGACCCCATGCGCCTCATCCTTTTCCGACACGGTCCTGCCGAAGCGCGCGACGCCGCGCGCTGGCCGGACGACCTGTTGCGACCGCTCACCGAGCCGGGGGCGCGGCGCACACGGCGTGCCGCTCGTGGGATCGCACGACTCGCGCCGCAAGCCGACGCCGTGTTCAGCAGCCCCGCCACACGCTGCCTGGAGTCCGCGCGCTTACTCGCCGCCGCGCTCGCGGTGCCCGCCGAGCCCGTGGTGCTGTCGTCGCTTGCGCCCGGAGGTGCCTGGCCCGAAACGCTGCGCCGGCTCGCTCGCGAGGACTTGGCGGCGACGATCGCGGTGGTCGGCCACGAGCCCGACCTCGCGCTCCTGACGGGCGCACTGCTCGGCGCCGAGCCCACATCGCTCGCGTTCAAGAAGGCGGGCGCGTGCGCGCTCGAATGGGACTCGCCCGAGCCCGGCCGCGCGCGGCTCAAGTGGTGGCTCGGTCCGGGCGCGCTCCGGGTGCTCCCGCCGCGCCATGCCGGGAGGGTGGCGTGAGCCAGGAGAACACCTACGGCCGGAAACCGAATCCCTATCCGGGCAAGTTGATCATCGTCGAGGGCATCGACGGCTCGGGCAAGAGTACGCAATTGGCACTGCTCGCCCAGTGGCTTCGGGGCGAAGGCCACTTGGTGACGTTCAGTGAGTGGAACTCGTCACCCATCGTGCGGGCCACCACATCGCGCGGCAAGAAACGACAGTTGCTCACGCCGCTGACGTTCTCGCTCATCCACGCCACCGACTTCTCCGACCGCGTGGAACGCGACATCGTGCCCGCGCTGAAAGCCGGCGCCATCGTGCTCGCCGACCGCTACGTGTACACCGCGTTCGCGCGCGACGTCGCGCGCGGCGTGGACCGCGAATGGGTGCGCTCGCTCTACCGCTTCGCGGTCACCCCGACGCTGGCGGTCTACTACCGCGTGCCGCTCGACGTGGCGCTCTATCGCATCCTCTCGGGCCGCCCGAAACTCAAGTGGTACGAGGCCGGCATGGACCTGGGACTGCACGCGGACCCGAACGAAAGCTACCGGCTGTTCCAGGGCCGCATCCAGGCGGAATACGAGCGAATCGTGCCCGAGTACGAGCTGGCGAGCATGGACGCCACGCTACCCGTGGAAATCCAGCAGCGCGCGCTGCGAGACCGGGTGAAGCCACACTTGCGCGGCGTCGCGCGCGACCCGCACGGCGTGCCGTTCGAAACCCGGGAGAGCGTTCGACCATGAAGCGATTCGAATCGCACGGCCAGGGGATCCCGGGAACGGAGCTCGGCGACCTGTCGGGATGGCTGATCGTGGTGGAGGGCACCGACGGCGTGGGCCGCACGACGCACGTGGACCGGCTGCGCACGCATCTCGAGCGCCAGGGGTATGCCGTGGCCGAGACCGGCCTCACCCGATCCGACCTCGCCAGCCGCGGCATCCGCCGGGCGAAGCAGGGCAACACGCTCGGGACCAACGCTTTCAATCTGTTCTACGCCACCGATTTCGCGGATCGACTGGAACAGCAGATCGTGCCCGCGTTGCGGGCTGGCTTCGTGATGATCACCGACCGCTACATCTATTCACTCATCGCGCGCGCCATCGTGCGCGGCGCCGACCCGGACTGGATCAAGCAGGTGTATTCGTTCGCGCTGCGTCCCGACGCCGTGTTCTACCTGCGCATCACCGCCGACCAACTGGTCCCGCGCGTGCTGGCGGACGGTCCGTTCGACTACTGGGAGTCGGGTATGGACGTACCCATGGGGGAGGACCTGCACGATTCGTTCGTGAACTACCAGGGACGCATCATCCGCGAACTGGACGAACTGGCGCGGGAATACGACTTCCACACGCTCGACGCCACACGGGCGGTGGGCGACATCGCCGGCGAGCTGTGCGAGCGCGTCACGGACCTCCTCGCGCGGAGGGCCGCCGGGCCCGCGGCGTGAGCCGCTCGGCCGCTGCCGAGACACTGCGTGCGCTCGGCGACGAGGTCGCGAGCCTCGCGCGGGCCGCGACCGAGGGGCATGCTGGCGCCGTCCACGACCTGCGCGTGAGCTGCCGCCGGCTGGAGACCGCGCTGCGCCTGTGGGGCCGCGGCCGGAGCGCACGCGAGGCGAGACTTGCGGCCCGGGATCTCCGCCGCGCCGCGGGGCCCGCGCGCGACAGCGAAGTGCTCCGCCGCCTGCTCCAGACACGCGCCGCCGGCGGCGCGCTCATTCCCGCCGCACTCCGCCGGGCGTGGGGCGCGAGGTTGGCGTTGCGAGCCAGCCCGCTCGCGGAGCCGGCCCTGCCGCTCGCAGACGTGCAGGCGCTCGTGCGCCTGGCGGCGGAGCGACTCGAGCACGGAGAGCTCCGAAAGCGACGCGCCCGAGAATGGCTGCAGTACTGGAGCGATGCCGCGCGCAGCACCGTGCACTCGGCGTTGGCGGACGGCGGCGTGGAGCCTCTCCACCGCGCCCGACTGGCGGTCAAGCGCTGGCGCTACGCGGAGGAAGCGCTCGCGTTCGAGGACCCTGACCGTTCCCCGAAGTGCGCGCGGGAGCTTCGCCACTGGCAGTCGGAGCTGGGGCGACTGAACGACCGCGCGCAGCTGCTCGCGTTCGTTTCGGCGCAGGGCGCGGCGGGGCGCCGACTCGTCCCGAAGCTCGAGGCGCAACGTCGCTCGCGGGTGGAGACACTGCGGCGACGGCGCGGCGAGTTCGGGCCGCGACGGCGACCTCCGCATGTTCCGGCTCCACCGCCACCGGGTGGTCCAGCAACCGGGCCAGGTCCGCGGCCCGCCGCCGTCCCGCCCAGAGTTCGAGCTGCGCGTGGCGGCGCGCGTCGGCCACGATCACGAAGCGTTCCCGGCGCCGGCGCACGCTGAGTCCGCGCACCAACTGGTAGTGGCTGCGGTCGAGGCCCTCGGCCACGCGCAGGATCGCCGAAAGCCAACGCACGGTGCGGCGTGGCCCGCGGGGGAGTGCGGCGAACGCTTCGTCGCGCCGTCGGCGGGGCCTGGCCGCGCCGTGATAGTGAGCCACCGTCGCCACCAGCTCGACCTCGTCGCCCGCGAGCCCGCGCAAGCCGCCGTTGCGGATGACGTAGGCCGAGTGCTGCGCGTGCCCGTCGTAGGCGATGGTGGAGCCCACGTCGTGCAGCAGGGCCGCGAACTGGAGCCACTCGCGTTCGCGCACCCCGAGGTCGTGCCACGGGCGCAACTCGTCGAACAGTCGAAGCGAAAGGTGCGCGACGTGCCGCGCGTGCTTGCCGTCGGGATCGAATCGCGCGAGCAGCCCCAGCACGCTGCGCAGGCGCAGGTCGCTCGCGGAGTCGAGCGTGGAGAGCTCGGCCGCGTGCCGTCGCAGCCAGTCGGTGACCAGCCCTTCACGCACGCCATAGTCGGAAAGCGTGATGCTTCGCGCCCCGGCCAGGCGCAACACCTGTTCCAACACCACGGCGCCGGGCAGCAGGATCTCGGCGCGCGCCCCGTCGATGCCGGGCAGGCGCTCGCGTTGCGCTCGCGGCATGCGCTCGAGACGGCGGGTGAGCGCGGACAGCTCCGCGAGCGGAAGCACGTGGCCGTTCAACTGCGGCAGGTCGCGACCTTGCTGCTCGCGGTAGGCGAGTTCGGCGAGCGCGTGGATCGAGCCCGAGGAGCCGAACACGATCTCGGGGGCCGGCCCTTCGAACGTCTCGAATGCGCGGCGAAGCTGCTTGCGCGCGGTGCGACGCAGGCGGTCCAGCTCGTCGTTCGACGGCGGGTCGTGCTCGAGCACCGTCTCGGTGAGACGCAGCGCACCGAGCGGGGCGCCCGCCACGCGCAGCAAGCTGCCTCCCTGCACCTGCACCAATTGCACGCTGCCGCCACCGATGTCCACGATCAGCGCCGGCTGTTCGGGCAGGTGCAACGCAGCCTGGGTCGCCAGATGGATGAGCCGGCCTTCCTCCTCGCTCGGGATCACGCGCGGCGACACGCCGGATTCCTTGCGGGCGAGCCGGAGGAAATCGCCACCGTTTCGCGCTTCGCGAACGGCGGCCGTGGCGGTGCACAGGATGCGATCCACCGAGAGCCGGCGGGCAAGCTGTACGAAGCGGCGGAGCGCGGCGGCCGTGCGACGCATGGCGTCACGGCGCAGGCGCCCGTCCGCGAACGAGCCTCGGCCGACCTGGACGACCTCGCGCTCGCGGTCGAGCACGGTGAAGGCATCGCCGGTCGTGGCTTCGGCGATGACCATGTGGATGGAGTTCGTGCCGATGTCGATGGCGGCTAGGCGCACGGGGCGGTTCCCGGCGAAACGTGCCAGCGCGAGGGTTGCATGTGGCGAGTATCGGCGGAGGGGGTCGCGCGGTCCATGGGAGTCGCGTCCCAGGCCCGAGAAGATTCCGGCAACGACACTTCGGGCTTCCGTCGCGAGGACTGCCCGGGCTGGGGCTAGCTCTTCTCGCGCACGTAGAACGCCGACGCCCAGTCGGCTTTCACTTCGAAGCCGAGGCGTCGATAGAGGGCGAGTGCGGGGGCGTTGAAGTCGTTGACGAACAGGCAGACATGGCGGGTGCGCAGCAGGAGACGGGCGCAGAGTTCGCCCAGGGCGCGGCGAGCGATGCCCTGGCCGCGGAGGAAGGCGGGCACGTAGACGCCGGAAACCTGCGCGGCGTGCGGCGTGAGCGCGCTGATGCCGGCGCGAAAGCACAGGCCGCGGCTGTCGCGCCAGATCCAGGTCCAGCCGTCGCGGCACTCCTCCTCGACTCGACGCGCGTACGCGACGGGGTCCACTTCGCGCGGATCCTCGAGCAGCTCCTCGGCACGCAGGTCGGCGCCGGCGTTGTAGAGGAACGCGTAGTCCTCGCGCCGCGCCGTGCGCAGCTCGGGCAGCAGCGTGCCCGCGCCGCCGGGAGGACGGCCCAATGCCATATACACCTGGTCGCGCTCGAGCCGCAGCTTGGCGTCGGCGCCGGGGAAGCACTCGCGCAGCGCGGCCACCGCGTCGCGTGCGCCGATGACCTGGAGGCGCGCCGGCTGGAACGAGCGTTCCTGAGCCGCCACCTCACCCAACGATCGGAGCGCCGCGAGATCGTCGCCCGAGGGCAACACCGCGCCCGAGTGCGCACCCACGAACACCAGCGCCGTCAGTCGGCCGTCGCGCCGCGCACCCCACCACACGTCGTTCGGGCGAGCGAGCGCGTCGCGCAGCACGAGTGCCACCAGGTACACGTTCAGCACCGGGGCGTCTTCCAGAAACGACAACACCTCGGGCACATCCCGAGGTCCGAGCCGGTCCAGGACCGGTGCGCCGATGCCGGGGTCGAGAGCCATATTCGGTGGGGGAAAGACTCTAGCACCGCGGCCGCGGGAGCGCCGTGCCAGGGCGTCATCGGCCGCGCGCGCAGGATTCCGGCAACCTGCCGCGTCGCGCGCCGCGATGGACGGCCGCGAGCGCGAATGCTTACATGCGCCCCCGGAGGGCCCTGTGTGAGCGAGTTGATCATGTTGATCGAGGACGAGAAGGAGATTCGCGACCTCGTCCGCTACAACCTCGAGAAGGCCGGCTATCGTGTGGCCACGGCCGCGGATGGCGAAGAGGGCCTCAAGCAGTTGTTCGCCTCGCGACCCGATGCGCTTGTGCTGGACCTCATGCTGCCCGGCATGAATGGCCTCGAGATCGTGCGCGAACTGCGCGCCGAGCCCCTGACGCATGACCTGCCCATCCTGGTGCTCACTGCGCGCTCGGCCGAGATGGACAAGTTGCTCGGGTTCGAGCAGGGCGCCGACGACTACCTCACCAAGCCGTTCAGCCCGCGGGAGCTCGTCGCACGCGTGAAGTCCCTGCTGCGCCGCACACGCCCGACAGGCCCGGGCAGGGCACTCGAGGCGGGCCCGCTGCGCGTGGATCTCGACGCGCACGAGGCGAGCTGCGCCGGTGCCAAGCTGGACCTGACCCCGCGCGAGTTCGACCTGATCGCGTTCCTCGCGCGCCATCCCGGTCGCGCGCTGTCGCGGGACGAGCTCCTGCGCAAGGTGTGGGGCTACGACTACGTGGGCGAGACCCGCACCGTGGACGTGCACGTGCGGCGCCTGCGCGCCAAGCTGGGCGATCACCACGGACTCATCGAGACCGTGCTCGGCGCCGGCTACAAGCTCATCGCGCCGGCCGCACCCGAGGACGCGTGAGGCTCTCGCTCCGGGCGCGGCTGCTCGTCGTCCCGGCGATCGTGGTGGCCGGCGCGGTGACGCTGCTCACGGTGATCGAGCATGGCGCGCAGCGCCGCTGGCTGATCGAGCGCGAGTCGGACTCGCTCGTGCGCCTCGCGCGCGAAGCGGCGCGCACCGCGCAGTCGCTGGCGGGCTCGTGGCAGCCGTCGGCGGACTCGCTCGAGGCCCGCTTCGGACTGCGCGCCACGGTGATCGCGGCCGACGGCCGCGTACTGGCCGATTCGCGAGCGCGCGCGAGCGAGATGGAGAATCACGCGCAGCGTGCGGAGGTGCGGGCGGCCTTGTCGGGCGGCACGGGCCTGGCGGTGCGCCGCTCGCGCACAGTGGGCGAGGAGTTCCTCTACTGCGCCGTGCCCATGTCGCGCGACACCGCGGCGGTGCTGCGGCTCGCCCAGCCGCTCGTGGTGGTCCACCACATGGCGGAGTCGCTCACGCGACTGTCGACGGCGGCCGCCTCGCTGGCGCTGCTCGCCAGCATCCTCGTGCTGGCGTACGTGAGCGGCCGGTTCGCCAGCCGCCTGCGACGACTACAAGTCGTGGCCCGCCGCATCGGCCAGGGCGAGCCCGGCGTGCGCGCCACGGAGTCGCCCGACGACGACTTGGGCCAGCTCGGGCGGGCGCTGAACGAGATGCGCGGCGAGTTGGACGTGCGGGTCGAGGCGTTGCGTCGCGAGCGCGACGACCGCGAGCGCATCCTCGCCCACATGAGTGACGGCGTGGCATTGCTGGACGGGTCGGACCGCGTGGTGCACGTGAACCATCGCTTCGCCGAACTGTTGGACGCCGCGCGCCGGCCCGAGCCGGGCACGCCGTTCACGACGTTCGCGCGCATTCCAGAGTTGGCGGAGATGGCCACGGAGTCCCGCCGCACGGGACACACGGTGTCGCGTGAACTCAAGCCGTGGACCACGCGCACCGGCTCGGCACGCGGCACGGTCACGCCGCTCGGCGGACCCGCGCCCGAGCCGGTGCTGATCGTGCTGCACGACCTGTCGCAGGGCGAGGCGCTGCAGCGCATGAGGCAGGACTTCGTGGCGAACGTGTCGCACGAGCTGCGTACGCCGCTCACCTCGCTCCGCGGCTATGCCGAGACGCTGCTCGAGGGTGGTCTCGACGATGCGGAGAACCGCGAACGGTTCGTGCGGATCATCCGAGACGGCGCGGTGCGGCTCCAGGCTCTGGTCGAGGACCTGTTGGCGCTGGCCGAACTGGAGCGCCCCGACGCCACGCTGCGGCGCGAGCCGTTCGACCTGCGCGCGCTCGCGGCGGAGCAACTGGCGCACGTGCGGGAAGCGGCCACGCGCGCGGGACTCGAGTTGGCGCTGGAGCCGGGGCCCGAGGTGGTGGTGAACGCCGACCGCGTGCGGATCGCGCAGGCGCTGGCGAACCTGGTGGACAACGCGGTCAAGTACACCGAGCGCGGCTCGGTGCGGCTGGCGGTGGGCCGCGCGGACAGCACGGCGTGGTGCGAGGTGCGCGACACCGGCCCGGGCATTCCCGGCGTGGACCTGCCGCGCGTGTTCGAGCGCTTCTACCGCGTGGACAAGGCGCGCTCGCGAGAAAAGGGCGGAACCGGGCTGGGCCTGTCCATCGTGAAACACGCGATCGGGCTGCACGGCGGCGAAGTGTCGGTGGAGAGCCGCGTGGGCGCGGGGACCGTGTTCCGCTTCGAGCTGCCTGCGTCCGTGAGGGACTGACCCCCCGGCGTTGCCGGAACGAAGTCCCGCTCGCCACACCGAGGCATCCCGCGCGGTTCCATCGCGTGCGCCGGGATCCCGCGCGCGATTTCCGGCGACGCGAGTTTTTTCGTGCCAGAAACACGCCCGACACGCGCGGACACCCGGCGGACCGCCATTGTTCTCGGCGTGGGAAGAGGGCGGTCGTGGCCGGTGGGTCCATACCTTCGGGAAGGTGCGCATCAGGCCGGCCGCGTGTTGGAACCTCGCGTGACGGCAGCGCCGCCCCTCCCTCCCACATCTCGCGGTCGCGCGCGACCCTGCGACGAGCACGTCGAGGGAACGACGGAACAGCTCACCGCCGTGCGCGCGCCGCTTCGCCCTTCCAGTCCCACTCCCATACTCCCAGGAGGCTGCATGCGCATCCCGCACACGGGTGGGTCGCGATCGGTCCGAACCCGCTCGCTTGGCGACCGCGTGCCCGCGCTCACGACCCTGCTGCTCGCGGTCGGCATCGCGACGCAGGCGTCAGCGCAGGTCAACCCGATCGTCTTCGACGGCAACATCGTCTTCAACGCGAGCGCCGGGCTCTACGCCGGCGCGGCCTCCGCCGGCAGCCCCTGCCTGCCGGGCCTCGATTCGACGACGACGACCATCGCCACCACCCAGTTCACGCGCAACAGCAACCTGGACCCGCTGCTCGGCGGGGCGCTCAACGTGGGCAACCCGAACTGGCGTCCCGCGGCGGGCTCGCCGGCGTTCTGCGCCAACGGCGCGCACCCGGTGCTGGACCTCCCGAACGACGGGTTCTTCCAGCAAGTCGGTTACGCCGGCGCCATGGGGCCCACGGAGCCGGACTGGACCGCGGGCTGGACCTACTACGGCTTGAACGGCGGCGGCCGCACGTTCCCGGTGCGCCCGGTGGTGGTGCTCGACAACCAGAACCTCTACTCGCCGCGCACGTTCTCGGCCGACTCGAACTACCTGGTGCGCGGCCAGCTACGGGTGAAGGAACAGTCCTCGCTCACCATTCCGGCCGGCACGGTGATCTTCGAGGAGACCGCAACGGTCGGCACCATCATCATCGAGCGCGGCGCGAGGATCTTCGCGCTGGGCACGTCGTGGGCGCCCATCATCCTCACGTCAGACGCAGCGCCGGGCTCGCAGACGCCGGGCGGCATCGGTGGGCTGTTCGTGCACGGCCGCGCGCGCATCAATGCGGCCAACTCGTGCGTCGGCGATTCTGCGGCGTCCGAAGGCGGCGCGGTCGGCCACTACGGCGGCAACGACGACACCGACAACAGCGGCATCATCCGCTACCTGCGCTCGGAGTTCGCTGGCGTGCAGGTGGGGCCGAACAACGAGGCGAATGGGTTTACGTTCAACGCGGTCGGCTCCGGCACCGAGATCGCGTACCTCCAGTCGCACCGCAGCTCGGACGACCTGTTCGAGTTCTTCGGCGGCACCGCGGCTCCGAAATACCTCGTGGCCACGTACGGCGAGGACGACGGCTTCGACTGGCAGATGGGCTATCGCGGCCGGGCACAGTTCGTGATCATCCGCCAGATCACCGGCGCGACCGGCACGGAGCGCGGCATCGAAGCCGACAACAACGAGTTCAACAACGCCACCGAGCTGTGCTCGGGGCGCTCGTTCCCGCACCTGTCGAACTTCACCATCCTCGGCGACCTCACTGCGGGGCCCGGCGTGGTGGACGGCATCTTCCTGCGTCGCGGCACGGGCGCGATCATCGTCAACTCGATCATCTCCGAGTGGAAGGGCAACGCCCTCGAGGTGAACGGCGCCGAGACGTTCGCGAATCACTGTAATGATCGCGGCGATATCGCGGCGCTGCTGCCAGCGACGGCCTGCGGCGCGGGCGTGAATCCCGACCCGATCGTGTTCGACGGCAATCTGCTGTGGGACAACGGCACGACCGGCACCGAACACTACGCGGGCGCGGCCTCGGCCGGCAGCCCGTGTCTGCCGGGGGTGGATTCCACCACCGCCACCATCGCCACGTCGCAGTACACGAACAACTCCGTCGCGAACCCGCAGCTGGTGGGCGCGCTCAACGTGGCGAGCCCGAACTGGGTGCCGGCGCTGGGCAGCCCGGCCTACGCGGGCAATGCGGGCCATGGCAAGACGGTGAACGTGCCGAATGATGGCTTCTTCGAGCGCGCCTGCTTCGTGGGCGCCGTGGGGCAGGACGGCGATTGGACGCAGGGCTGGACCTACTACGGGCTGGACGGCGGTGGCCGCACGTTCCCGGTGCGCCCGGTTGTGGTGCTCGACAACCAGAACCTCTACTCACCGCGCACGTTCTCGGCCGACTCGAACTATCTGGTGCGCGGCCAGCTGCGGGTGAAGGAGCAGGCCTCGCTCACCGTGCCAGCCGGCACGGTGATCTTCGAGGAGACCGCCACGATCGGCACCATCATCATCGAGCGCGGCGCCAAGATCTTCGCGCTCGGCACGCAGGTTGCGCCGGTCGTGCTCACGTCGGACGCGGCACCGGGCTCGCAGACGCCGGGCGGCATCGGCGGGCTGTTCGTGCACGGCCGCGCGCGCACCAACGCCGCGAACTCGTGCGTCGGCGATTCGGCGGCGTCCGAGGGCGGCACGGTCGGCCACTACGGCGGCAACGACGACACGGACAACAGCGGCATCATCCGCTACCTGCGCTCGGAGTTCGCCGGCGTGCAGGTGGGGCCGAACAACGAGGCCAACGCCGTCACGCTGAACGCGGTCGGCTCCGGCACCGAGATCCACCACGTGCAGGGACACCGCAGCTCGGACGACCTGTTCGAGTTGTTCGGCGGCACGGCGCAAGTGAAGAACCTGGTGCTCACCTACGGCGAGGACGACGGCTTCGACTGGCAGATGGGCTGGCGCGGCAAGGCGCAGTTCGTGGTGGTGCGTCAGCTCACCGGCGCGATCGGCACGGATCGCGGCATCGAGGCCGACAACAACGAGTTCAACAACGCCACCGAACTCTGCTCCGGCCGCTCGCGCCCGACGCTGTCGAACTTCACGCTGCTGGGTGACAAGACGGCGGGGTCAGGCGTGACGGACGGCGTGTTCCTCCGGCGCGGCACCAGCGCGACGCTGGTGAACTCGATCCTCGCTTACTGGAAGTCGAACGGGCTCGAGATCAACGGCGCCGAGACGTTCCGCAATCACTGTGAAGACCGCGCCTTCGCCTATGGCCCCGGCATCTCGTGCAGCCAGGCCACCACCGACGTCCCGGCCATCGCGCCGCGCCGCCTGGTGGCGTTCGCGCTGCCGAACCCGGTGCAGCGCTCGCTGCAGATCCGCTTCGCACTCCCGACCGCGGGCCGCGTGGACGTGCAGTTGTTCGGCGCGGACGGCCGCCTCGTGCGGACGCTGGCGCAGGGCGAGCGGCGGGCCGGGGAGCACGTCGTGACGTGGGACACCGCGGGGCAGCTGCCCGCCGGCGCCTACTTCTATCGCGTGCGCACGCTGCGCGATCAGGCCAGCGGCCGGTTCGTCGTGGTGCGGTGATCGCAGTCCCCCGACGGGGCGCCGCGAGGGGGCGGGCCGAGTGCCCGCCCCGCGCGGCGTTCCGGACGGATTCCAGAAATCGCTTCTCGCGTGGATCCAGAACCTTCCCGAACGCCGAGGGCACGATGAACCCGATGCTTTCCATGCCTTGCCCGCCTACTCGAGCGCCACTCCGCCGCAGCCTGGCGGTGCTGGCGTTTCTAGCACTCACCGGCCTCGGCTTGGCCACCACCGCGCACGCCGCGACGCTTGGCAAAGTGCGCGGCAAGGTGGTCGCCAGCGACACCGGCGAACCCATGCCGTTCACGAACGTGTCGCTGCTCCCGGCGGACACGACGCTCAGGCGCGTCGGCGGCATGACCAATCAGGACGGCACGTTCGAGCTGCTGGCGCCGCCCGGCCTCTACACGCTGCGCGTGCAGGCGCTGGCCTACGGGCGCAAGGAACTCACCGGTTTGGCGGTGGACGCGAGCTACTCGCAGCAGTTGACCGTGGCGCTGACGCCCGAGGCGATCCAGCAGGAGGAGATCGTCGTCGAAGCGCGTCGCCTTCAGGACACGGAGAACGCGTTGCTGGCGATCCGGAGGAAGTCCGCGTCCGTTTCGGACGCCGTGAGCGCCGAACAGGTGCGCCGCTCGCCCGACAAGGACGCGGGAGACGTGCTCAAGCGCGTCACCGGGCTGTCGGTCAACGAAGGCAAGTTCGTGTTCGTGCGTGGACTCGGCGAGCGCTACAGCTCGACCGAGGTGGACGGCGTGCGGCTCGCTTCGCCCGAACTCAACAAGCGGGTGGTGCCGCTGGACATCATCCCGGCCAACCTGCTCGAGAACATCACCATCCAGAAGACATACACGGCGGACCGCCCGGCGGAGTTCGGCGGTGGCGACGTGCAGGTGAAGACCAAGGACTTCCCCGGCCGCCGACAATGGTCGTTCTCGATAGGCCAGGGCGTTGACGCGGGCAGCACGTTCAAGAGCGGCCTGCGCTACCAGGGGTCGAGGAACGACGTGTGGGGGCTGGGTGCGGCCGCACGCGCGCTCCCGAGCGAGCTGTCGCGCATCGCCGGGAACCAACCGATCAGCACGTTCAACAGCGTGCTCGGCACCGGGCTCACGGGCGCGCAGCGCGCCGAGATCGGGCGCGCGTTCAGTCGCGTGTGGACGCCCGAGCGCGCCGACCTGGCGCCCAACGGCAGCTACGCGATCAGCTTCGGCGACGAGTACAAGCCCCTCGGCCGCTCGCTCGGCGTGGTGGCGTCCGGCAACTATTCCCGGTCGCAGGAGATCCAGACCGAGTCCTCGCGCTACTACGTCGGACAGGACTTCGCGAACGGCACTCCGGACCAGCCCCGCTTCGACTACGACGTCGAACGCGCCTCGGACCGCGTGCAGGTGGGCGGGCTCGCCGCACTCGGCCTGCGGCTGTCGCCCGCTCACTCGCTCCACCTGCGTGGCTTCTACAATCGCGACGCCGAGGACGAGGTGCGCGCGTTTCAGGGATTCAGCGAGGACGTCCAGAACCTGGTCCGGTCGAACCGGCTCCGCTACGCCGAGCGCAGCATCTTCACCACCAGCCTCGAGGGGCGGCACGAGGTGCGCCACCTGAATGGCTCGCGCTTCGACTGGAAGCTCAGCCGTTCGCTCGCCGACCGCTTGGTGCCTGACATGCGCGAGACGAACTACCAACGCAGCGAGTTCGTGGACACGGACCCCCAGGGCAACGACTTCGTGCGCGAGATCTGGTCGTTGCGCGGGCAGACGCGCGGCGCCACGCGCGAGTTCAGCGACATGAACGAGGAGGGCCGCGGCGGGGAAGCCAACTGGCACACGCCGTTCCGGCTGGGCGAACTGGGCAACGGCCGGGTGACCGTGGGCTACAGCGACCAGCGCAAGGAGCGACACTTCTGGATGCGGCGCTTCTACTTCGTGCCGCCGCAGGGCGGCGACACGCTGGCCGCCGATTCGATGTTCGCGCCGGAGCGTTGGACGGGGACCACGCAGGGCGCGGACCTGCGCGAATGGACTCGCCCGGACGACAACTACCGTGCCGAGCAGTACCAGGCCGCGAGCTACCTGAGCGTGGAGTTGCCGCTGGGATCCCGACTGCGGTCCACGCTCGGCACGCGCCTCGAGTTCGGCCGGCAGCGTGTGCGCAGCTTCAACCTGTTCGACGGGCACACCACCGCGTCCGGCGACTTCGGCCACACCGACCTGTTGCCCTCGGCGAACGTCACCTGGTCGCTGTCCGAACGCATGAACGTGCGCCTCGGCGCCAGCCGGACGCTGTCGCGCCCGGACGTGAACGAGCTGGCGCCGCAGCAGATCGAGGACTACGTGCCCGGCCTGCGCGACCTGCCCGGATTCGTGTTCACAGGCAATCCAGATCTGGACCGGGCGCGACTCGACAACTACGACGTGCGCTGGGAGCTGTTCCCGACGCTCGGCGAAGTGCTCGCCGTGGGCGTGTTCCACAAGAAGCTGCTGCAGCCCGTGGAACTCGCCGCGCGCGGCGGCAACGAGCCGTACTTCACGCCGATCAACTCGGAGTCGGGCCGCAATCGCGGCCTCGAGCTGGAGTTGCGCACGTCGCTCGGCCGCGTGTGGCCGCCGCTGCGGCGCCTCACCCTGAACGCGAACGCCTCGTGGATCGACTCGGAGGTGCGCCTGCCACAGTTTTCCACGACGCTCGTGCGACGGGTCCATTCGCTGCAAGGCCAGGCGAACCGGCTGGTGAATGCCGGCCTCACCTGGGGGACCACCGACCAGCGCCTCGAGGCCACGGTGCTGGTCGCTCACACCGGGCGGAAGCTCGCCGCGCTCGGGATCGATGTGGCGCCCGACTTCTTCGACGACCCGGTGACGACGGTGGATGCCACGGTGAACGTGCGGCTCATGCACGCCGTGCGCGCCAAGCTCTCCGGCACCAACTTGAACGACGTCAGCGTGACCGGCCGCCAGGGCACGGTGGAGTACTACCGCACCCAGCCCGGCCGGGCGTGGTCGCTGTCCTTCTCATTCGGCTCGTGAGGAACTTCATGACGCTCCGTCTTGCCGGCAGCATCGCCCTGGTTCTCCTGCTCGGCGCATTGGCGCCGGCCGCGCCGGCCGCCGCCCAGGGCTACGCCGTCAACCCCGCGCTGCAGAACGCTCCGGGATACAGGCCGCTGGCGGACCCCGAGTCCGCCAGCGTACGCCTCGGACGCCGGCTCGAGGCGCCGCTCGTGAGCATGCGGTTGAGCGACGGCGCCACGAGCCTCCAGCATCTCGGGCGCATGCTGGTACACGCCATCCATCACACCAGCCCGGACTCGTTGCGGCGGCTGTGCCTCACGCGCGACGAGTTCACCGACATCCTGTGGCGCGAGTTCCCCGAGAGCCGGCCCGCCACCGGCCTCACCGCGGTGGACGGCTGGTTCCTGCTGGACGCCCGGCTGCGCGGCGGCGTCTCCAAGATCCTCAATGAACGGGGCGGCCAGCACCTCGAGTTCCTGCGCTGGGAACGCACCGGGGTGACGCGGGACTACAAGAACTTCCGCCTTCACAACGGCATGGTGCTGGTGGTGCGCGACGAGCGTGGCCGCGAACAGCCACTGGTGTACATCCGCGCGGTCGCGGAGCGCCGTGGCGTGTTCAAGATCCAGAGCCTCCAGGACTGAACGCGTGAGCCCCTGCCAAGCCCGATCGTGCGTCGCCGGTTTCAAGTCGCGGACACCCGCCGTTCACCTCTTGGTAACACGGCGCGTGTTCACCTGTACGGGTTGCTCGTCCCGCCGCGCTTTCCGTCGGCCGCACCGGAGGCCCCCATGCATGTGATCGACGAGATCGCGCCCCTCGCCGCTGAATCCGGCGAGCGGGCGAACGTTCACCCGGTCCCCGCGCGCCGCAAGCGCGGCCGGCCCCTCGAGATGCAGCCCGACGAAGTGTTGGGGCGCATCCGGAAACTGGCGGACCAGGACGCGCTCTTTCGCGTGCATCTCGACCAACCCGGGTTCTACGCGCGGGCGCGGCGGCTTTACGGATCGTGGGCCGGGGCGTTGGCCGCGGCGCAGGTGGACCACGCCGCGGCGCTCGCGGCGGCCCGCCGTCGCGCGCATGAGTCCCGCCGGCGGACGCGCAGGTCGTCAATCCGCTGACGCGCGCCGGAACGGGGATTCGCACGGGACTTCCGGCAGCTTTTGTTACACGCCCGTAACGAGCGCGAGGCGTTGCCGAAACTCCCGCGGCCCGACCATAGCTGCACGCCCGGGACCGTCACCCCGGGCAGCCGCGCCCATCCCGAGACGCACCGCCACTGTGGCGGGCCGGGAACCGCGACCCTCGAGGAGGAAGCCTTGAAGCATCGCCTGCTTGCCGTCATCGCGACCCTGTTGTGGTTCGTCTGCCCGAGCGCGACTCGTGCTCAGGAGGGAGCCACTTCCGACACCGGCGCCGTCACGCGCCAGGAGCTGAACGGGCTGCTCGAAGGGCTCAACGAGCAACTGCAAGTTCTCCAGGCCGACACCGACAAGCTCAAGAAGTTCAAGTTCTCCGGCTACCTGCAGGCGCGCACCGAGTTCAGCGAAGCGAGCAGCGATTCCGTGCGAGTGAGCGGGTCCCCGGCCTCCATCAGCTCGCCCAATGCGACGCGGTTCTTCATCCGGCGCGCGCGCGTGAAGCTGACCTACGACTCGAGCCCGCTGTCGCAGGCGGTCGTGTACTTCGACGGCGGCGCGGATCGCACGGTGCGGCTGCTCGAGGCCTACGTCACGCTGCTCGACCCGTGGACGCCGAACCACGACCACCAGCTCACGCTCGGCCAGTTCAACGTGCCGTTCGGCTGGGAGATCGAGCGCTCCTCCAGCGTGCGCGAACTCCCCGAGCGCTCGCGCGCGGAAAACGTGTTGTTCTCCGGCGAACGCGACCGCGGCGCCAAGCTCGAGAGCCAGTGGACGCCGAAACTCAAGACCTCGCTGGCCGTGCTGAACGGCGCGGGGGTCAACAGCGCCGACTTTCCAACCACCGACCCCACGCGCGGCAAGGACGTTACCGGTCGCGTGCGCTGGTCGCAGGGCGCGTGGGACGCCGCGGTGTCGGGTTACTGGGGCCGCCAGGTCACGGCACTCACCGGGCCGGATGTGCTCACGGACAAGACCCGGCTCGGCGTGGACGCGCAGGGCTTCTGGACACTGCCCAGCGCCGGCGGCGGCTCGATCCGCGCCGAATACTATTCCGGTCACGACGCGAACGCGGACTCGGTTCGCACGTTGATCGCAGCACCCACGAGCGCCAATCCGAACCGGCTGCTCAGGGCCGGTGCCGACCGTCAGCACCTCGCCACGGACATTCTCGGCTGGTACGTGATGGTCGTGCAGAACCTGGGCGATCGCTTCCAGGCCGTGGCGCGCTACGACGTCTACGACCTCAACGTGGACGTGGACCACGACCAGTTCGAACGACTCGGGTTCGGGCTCAATGCGTTCTACGACGGATTCACGCGCGTCTCGCTGTCCTACGACGCCATCACCACGGACGCTCCCGCCGGCTCCGGCCGGTTCACCGATCCGCACGACAATCTGTGGACCATCCAACTCCAGCACAAGTTCTGAAATGAACGGAGGCCTTGTGAAGCGCACCATCCTGCTGTCGCTACTCGCCACGGCGGTACTCGCCGCGGCCCCCGCCCTCGCGGGCCGGCCCATCACGGTGAAGGGCTCGGACACCATGGTCATTCTCGGTCAGCGCTGGGCAGAGAAGTATATGAACGCGAACCCCGGTCAGGTGATCATGGTCACCGGCGGCGGCTCGGGCACCGGCATCGCCGCACTCATCAATGGCACCACCGAGATCTGCCAGGCGTCGCGCGCCATGAAGCAGGACGAGAAACTGAAGCTGCGCGACCGCTACCAGACGATGGGCGTGGAGATCCCGGTCGCGAAAGACGGCCTCACCGTGTACGTGCATTCGGCCAACGAGCTCAAGGAACTGACCGTCGCCCAGCTCCGCGACATCTACGTCGGCACGATCACGAACTGGAAGCAGATCGGCGGCAAGGACGCGACCATCATCCTGTACGGCCGGGAGAACAGCTCGGGGACGTACGGCTATTTCAAGGAGCACGTGCTCGGCGGCCGCGACTTCTCGGCCCGCGTGCAGACGCTGCCCGGCACCGCCGCGGTGGTCAACGCGGTGGGCAAGGACCCGAACGGCATCGGCTATGGCGGCGCGGCGTACGCGAAGGGCGTGCGCGACGTGGCCATGAAGAAGGACGCGGCGAGCCCGGCGGTGTTGCCCACGGCGGCCGCCGTGCACGACGGCAGCTACCCGCTGGCGCGCTATCTCTACTTCTACCTGCGCAAGCCGCCCGCGGGCGACACGAAGAAGTTCGTGAGCTGGATCCTCTCGGCCGATGGCCAGAAGCTCGCGAGCGACGTGGGCTACTTCCCGCTCAAGTAGCCGACGGCGGAGCCCGAGGACACCACGATGAGCCTCGTTCCTTTCGCCATGGACTCCCCCCGCGCGCGCAGCCGCCGGCACTGGCGTGAACTCGCGATCGAGTTCGCGCTGCGGGCCTGCGCGTTTTCGGCCGTGGCGGGACTCGTGCTCATCGTGGTGTTCGTGTTTCGCGAGGCATGGCCGGTCCTGGCCAACGCCGAGACGCAGAAAGAGGCGAGCCTCGCCCGGTTCTTCGCCACTCCGCTGTGGCAGCCGGTCGGCGACATTCCCAAATACGGCTTGGTCCCGCTGCTCACCGGCACGCTCAAGGTGGTGTTGATCGCCATGCTGTTCGCCGTGCCGCTGGCGGTGCTGGCGGCCGTGTTCAGCGCCGAGTTCGCCGCGCCACGCGTGCGCGAGATACTGAAACCCGCCATCGAACTGCTCGCCGGCATCCCGTCCGTGGTCATGGGCTTCTTCGCGCTCATGGTGCTGGCGTCGTGGTTGCAGGCGGTGACGCACTCGCCCATGCGCTTGAACGCGCTCACCGCCGGCATCGCGCTGGGGCTCGGCGTGATCCCCACCATCTTCACGGTGGCGGAGGATGCGCTGCGCGCGGTGCCGCGCTCGTACCGCGAGGCATCGCTGGGACTGGGCGCGACCGCGTGGCAGACCGCCTGGCACGTGTCGCTGCCCGCCGCTTCGGCCGGCGTTGCCGCCGGCGTGCTGTTGGGGCTCGGGCGCGCGGTGGGCGAGACCATGATCGTGCTCATGGCGTCGGGGAACGCCGCCATCATCTCGGCCGACGCTCTCGACTCCGTGCGCACGCTGTCCGCGACCATCGCCGCCGAGCTGGCCGAGGTCGTGGTCGGCAGCGCGCACTATTCCACATTGTTCTTCCTCGGCGCGCTGCTGTTCACGGTCACGTTCCTGATCAACGTGGCCGCCGGCATGTTCGTGGAACGTTTGCGTAAACGGCTGGCGGGCGCGTGAGCGCGTCGATGAGCTTTTCGCCGCCTCCGGCGGCGATCCCGCGTCGGGTGCGGGCCGAGTTCGCGGGCGCCGGCTTCACCGCGCTCTCAGGGCTGGCCGCACTGCTCATCGTGCTCATGGTGGCGGTCATCCTCGGCGAGGTGGTGTGGAACGGCTGGTCCACGATGACGTGGGAGTTCATCACGGGCGCGCCACGCGAGGGCATGACCAAGGGCGGCATCTTCCCGGCCATCTACGGCACGCTGTTGCTGGTGGTGCTCATGGTGATCGCGCTGGTGCCGTTCGGTGTGGGCGCCGCCATCTGGCTGCATCTCTACGCGGCGCAGGACTCGTGGTTCACGAAGTCCGTGCGCTTCGCGGTACACAACCTGGCCGGCGTTCCGAGCATCGTGTTCGGCCTGTTCGGGTTGGGTTTCTTCATCCAGTTCGTGGGGCGCGAGATGGACCGCGCCATGGGGCTGGACGTGGTGTGGGGCCAGCCGGCGCTCCTGTGGGCGGCACTCACGCTCGCCCTGCTGAACCTGCCGGTGGTGATCGTGACCACCGAGGAGGCACTGCGCACCGTGGCGCGCGACCAGCGCGAGGCCTCGCTGGCGCTGGGCGCCACGCGCTGGCAGACCGTGCGGCACGTGCTGCTGCCGCAGGCGCTCCCGGGCATTCTCACCGGGGCCATCCTCGCGGTGGCACGCGGCGCCGGCGAGGTGGCACCCATCCTGTTCACCGGCGCGGCTTACTTTTTGCCGTTCCTGCCGAAATTGCCCACCGACCAGTTCATGGAACTGGGCTATCACGTGTTCGTGCTGGCGACCCAGTCCCCCGACGTGGACGCGACGCGACCGTTGCTCTATGGCACCGTGCTCGTGCTGCTCGTGCTCACGTTCCTGTTGAATCTCACCGCGATCCTGCTTCGCGCCCGGCTGCGCGCCCGGCTGCTGGGGAGAAACTGACATGACCGTGGACACCTCCGACCCGAAGCCCGTGCTCGCGGGTCGGCCGCACGTGCCGGAGCGCGAATCTGCGCCGCTTCCGGGCGAACCCCCTGCGATCCGCCTCGCCGCGCGCGACTTCCACCTGTATTACGGGTCGCTTCACGCGCTCAAGGGCGTCACGCTCGACATCCCGAGTGGCAGCGTCACCGCGATCATCGGACCGTCTGGCTGCGGCAAGAGCACACTGTTGCGCTCGTTCAACCGCATGAACGACCTGATCCCGGGTGTGCGCACTCTGGGTGGGCTGGCGGTGTCGGGCGTGGACGTGGGTGCCACCAGCACCGACGTGGTGGAGCTGCGCCGGCGGGTGGGCATGGTGTTCCAGCGCCCGAACCCGTTCCCCAAGTCCATCTTCGAGAACGCGGCGTTCGGCTTGCGCATGCTGGGCATGAACGATCGCGAGCAGCTGGCGCAACGTGTCGAGGTGGGACTGCGCCGCGCCGCGCTGTGGGACGAGGTCAAGGACCGGCTCGATCGCTCGGCGCTCCAGCTCTCGGGCGGCCAGCAGCAGCGGCTGTGCATCGCGCGTTGCCTCGCTGTGGAGCCCGAAGTCATCCTCATGGACGAACCGGCCTCGGCGCTCGACCCCACCGCCACCGCACGTATCGAGGAGCTGGTGCTGGAGCTGCGCGGGCGCTATACGATCGTGGTGGTGACGCATAACATGCAGCAGGCCGCGCGCATCTCCGACTTCACGGCGTTCATGCTGCAGGGCGTGCTGGTGGAGCACGACGGCACGCGCCGCGTGTTCACCAGCCCGCGCGAGAAGCTCACCGAGGACTACATCACGGGCCGCTTCGGCTAGAATCTGATGCACCGTCTCGACCTTCCGGACCGAGCCGGCCGGAGGCCGGCGACACTCCAGCGAGAAAGGCAGCTCTCGGCAATCCATGCAACGACACTTCGACGACCAGATCGCGTACCTCAAGGAGCAGTTGCTACTCATGAGCGGACGCGCGGAAGGCATCACCCGCAAGGCGCTCGAGTCCCTCACGCGCCGTGACCGGACGCTGGCCGAGGAGGTCCTCGCCGACGACAAGGCGATCGACCGCATGGAGATCGACATCGAGGAGCTGTGCATCCAGTTGCTCGCGCTGCAGCAGCCGCTGGCCAAGGATCTCAGGCTGATCGCCTCGGCGCTCAAGATCTCGAACGACCTGGAGCGCGTCGGCGATCATGCGGTGAACATCGCGGGCTGCGCGCTGGAGCTGGTCGGGAAGGCGCCGGTCAAGCCGCTCGCCGACTTGCCGCCGCTGGCGGAGAAGTCCATCGGCATGCTGCGCGACGCGCTGGACGCGTTCGTGCGTGGCGACGCCGAGGCGGCGCGCCAGCTGGTGCGCCGGGACGACGAGGTGGACACGCTGAACCGCCACCTGTTCGCCGAGCTCATGAGCCGCATGATCGCCGACCCGCAGCAAGTGGAGCGCTCGATGACGCTCGTGCTCGTGGGCCGCAACCTCGAGCGCATCGGCGACCTGGCCACGAACGTGGCCGAGGAAGTGGTGTTCATCGCCGAGGCGCGCATCATCAAGCACCACGCCGACGAGGCGCTGGGGGATTTCGACCGAGGCTGAGACGGCGCGAGCGAGCGTCGCGTTCAGCCACGAGCGGGGGGCGCAAGGAGTTGCTGGCGCGTGCGTCGCAGGCGCGGCCACGCGCTCGCGAGCCAGGCCGTGAACGCCAGTGCGGCAAGCCCGGCGGCGAGTGCCTGCTGCGCCACCATGTGCGCGGGATCGAACAGCGGCCCCAGCGTGCGCACGAGCAGGGCCACGGCCAACGCGGCGAGTGCCAGCCCCGACAGCAGCACGCGCTCCTCGGTGGTGGCGTGGCCGCCATGCGACACCACCACCCGCGTGCCGATGCCGAGCGTGAGCAGCGCGTAGCCGCCCACGAACGCCAAGTGCCACGCCTCGAGGCGATGCGCGGGCCAGAGCGCGGCCGCGGTGAAGCCTACCGCCACACACCACCCCGCGGTCCAGATGGCCCACGACAGCCGGTCGCGCCGGCCCGGCAGGCGCCACACCTTCCACGCCAACTGCGTGCTCGCGACCGCGGCCGCGGCGCGCATCCACGCGGCCGGTGTGGCGAACCCGGCGAACTCGGCGTTCACCGATAGCACGAGCAGCGCCGCGATCACCAGCGTGAAGCCCCGGCGCCGCGGGCGATCCCCGGCGCGGGCGATGCCCACGATATCCAGGGGCTGCTTCATGCGCGCGAACGTGGGCACCAGCAAGCCGCCCAGCCCCAGCACCAGCGCCGGCAACATGCCCAGCGAGACGCAGCGCACGCCGTCGCGCTCGGCGGACGGCGGCAGCACGCCGTGCGTCGCCAGCACCTGCACGATCGCACCGGCGAGCCCCAGCGCCATCCCCGTGGCCACGAGCAGGAACTCCTCGGGTGGCGCGGCGGTGCCGGGGCGCACGCGGCGTGCGACGGTGACCGCAAGCGCCACCAACGCCGCGAGCCACGCCCATGCCGCCCCCGGCACTTCGAACGCGCGCAGCAGCACGAAGCCCGCCACCGCCGCGGTCACCACGGCCAGCTCGCCAGGGGTGCAGCGCGGCCCGTGCGTGAACGCGGGCATGGAGGTGAGCAGGAAGCCACACACGAACGCCAACTCGAAACCCTGTACGAGCAGTGCGGCATGGGCGGGCCCGGGCCAGGTGACCGGGAGTGCGGCGGGCCACCAGGCCTGCGTGCTCGCGGCGAACGCGATCCACGGCAGCAGTCCCGCGAGTGCGGCCACCACGCCGATCGGGAACAGCACGCGGTAGGGGTCGGGCGTCATGTGAGCCTCCACGGCCTCCGGCCGTGAGCTGCGCGTAAGCCCGAGTTGCCGGGGGGCGGCCGGAGGCCGCCCTACTCCAACGTCTTCGAGAATCGCCGGGTCGCGGCCCCGAGGAACACCACCGCGAATCCCGCCAGCGCCAGCGCCTGCGGCCAGAGCTGCGTGAGTCCGTTGCCCTTCAAGACGATGCCGCGGATGAGTTCCAGATAGTACGTGAGCGGCAGCAGCAGACCGAACAGGCGCGCGGCGTCGGGCATGGCCTCGCGCGGGAACATGAAGCCCGACAGCAACACGTTCGGCAGTAGGAACAGGAACGCGGTCTGCGTGACCTGCGCCTGGTTGCGGCCGAGCGTGGAGATGAACAACCCGAGCCCGAGGTTGGCCACGATGAACAGGAACGAGGCGCCGTAGAGCGCCAGCAGCGGTCCGCGCAGCGGCATGTGAAACACGAAGTAGCCGACGACCAGCACCGTGGTCATCTGGACATAGCCCACGAACACGTAGGGCACGATCTTCCCCAACATGATCTCCCAGCGTGCGAGCGGCGTGACGATCAACTGCTCGAGCGTGCCCGTCTCGCGCTCGCGCACGATGGACAGGGCGGTGATGAGGATGAGGATGTTGGAGAGGATCATGCCGATGATGCCGGGCACGATGAACACCGCGCTGCGCAGCGCGGGGTTGTAGAGCGGGCGGACGCGCACGTCCACCGGCAGGCGCACGGCCGGACCCGCCCCTTGGCCGGATGCCGCGGTGCCCCCCCGCGCCGAAACCAGCGCGATGTTCGTGCGCTGGCCCACGAGTTGGGCCGCGCCGATGGCGCTCTGCGACGCGCTCGGGTCGCTGGCGTCGACCAGCACCTGCACGCGCGCGGTGCGGCCGCGCTTCAAGTTGCGCGCGTAGTCGGGCGGCAACACCACGGCGGCGCGCGCCTCGCCCGCGTCCACGGCTCCGACCGCCTCGGCATACGAGCGCACCTCCCGCTTGAGCACGAAGTTGTCGGTGGCGGTGAGCGACTGCACGAACGCGCGGCTCTGCTGCGTGCGGCTCTGGTCGAACACCACCGTGGGCAGGTGCCGCACGTCGGTGCGGATGGCGAAGCCGAAGATGAACAACTGCATGACCGGCACCGCCAGCATGAGGCGCAGCGTGGCCGGGTCACGGCGCATCTGCACGAACTCCTTCTTCACCATGGAGCGAAGGCGTTCGAGGTTCATGCGTCTCTTTCCTGGAGCGCCACGAAGATGTCCTCGAGCGAGCCGCTCGCGCCGAATTGTCGCTTGACCTCGCTCGGCGAACCGAGCGCCACGAGCTTGCCACGGGACAGGAACGCCAACCGGTCGAATCGTTCGGCCTCGTCCATGTAGTGCGTGGTCACGATCATCGTGACGCCTTCCGACGCACGCTCGCGGATGATGGTCCAGAACAATCGCCGCGCGGCCGGGTCCACGCCCGCGGTGGGTTCGTCCAGGAACACCACTTCGGGCGCGTGCATCATGGCGCACGCCAGCGCGAGACGCTGCTTCTGGCCTCCCGACAGCACGCCGCCGAGCCGGCCGCCCAACTCCTCCAGCCGCATCGCGCGCTTGGCCCAGTCGAGCCGCGCGGGGAGCGCGGCGCCCAGGCTGTAGACGCCGCCGTAGAATGCGAGGTTCTCGTCCACGGTGAGGTCGCGGTAAAGACCGAACGCCTGCGCCATGTAGCCGATGCGGGACTTCACGCGCTCGGGTTGGGTGGACACGTCGCTGCCTGCCACGAGCGCCGTGCCGTGGCTGGGTCGCATGAGCCCGCACAGCATGCGAATGGTCGTGGTCTTGCCCGAGCCGTTGGGCCCGAGGATGCCGAAGATCTCTCCGGCGCGGATGGTGAACGACACGTGGTCCACGGCGGTCACCGCGCCGAAGCGCTTGACCAACTCGCGCAATTCAACGACGTCGCGCGGCGCGAAAGTGGTCGTCGCGGCCGTGCCCAGGGAGGTCATGCGAGCTTCGCGAGCCGCGCGCGGGTCATGGGGCCGGCCGGATGCGCGCGTCGGCGGGCAGCCCCGCCCTGAGCGCGCCGCCACTCTTCGCGAGCACCAGCTTCACGCCGAACACGAGATTCGCTTGTTCCTCCTCGGTGAGCGCGGCCCGCGGCGTGAACTCGGCCTGGCTGGCGATGCTCACGACGCGTCCGGCGAATGGCGACTTGGCGCCGATGGGCCGCACTTCGGCCTCGGCGCCGAGGCGCACCCGGGGCAGTTTGGGCGCGGCCACGTAAACGCGCATCCACAGCGAGTCCGGGTCGCCCAGCGTGACCACCGGCGAGCCCGGCGGCACCAGCTCGCCGACCTGGTAGTTGACGAGCAGCACGACGCCGGAACGCGGAGCGGTGAGGACCAACTCGTCGGCGCGACTGCGCGCTCCCGCGAGCTGTGCGAGCGCCGCCGTCGCGCCCTGCTTCGCTGCCGCGACTTGCTGGCGACGGAAACCGGCTTCTTGCAGGCGCACCTGCTCGCGGGCGCCGGCGGCGCGGGCCCGCGCGGCGTCGCGCGTGGTGCGTGCGCGATCGAGATCGGCGGGTGGCGCCACGCCGGCCTTTGCGAGCTGCTCAGTGCGGTCGAACGTGACGCGCGCCTGCTCGAGCTCGGCTTCGGCGGCGCGCAGCGCTTCGCGAGCGATGATCAGCTCGGCGGGGCGCGCGCCCTGCGCCAGGTCGCGCGCCTGCGACTGCGCCTGCTCCGCCTGAGCGGCCTGCGCCACCAGCTCCGCCGCGATCTCGCCGCGATCGAGCACCGCGAGCGTGTCGCCGGCCCGCACGCTGTCGCCCTCGGTGACCGCCAGTCGGAGCAACCGCCCGCCCACGATCGAGGCCACGTCGATCTCATCCATCTCGATCGTCCCCGACCCGCGGATGGCCCCATCGTCGCCCCCACACCCTGCGAAGGCGATGCACAGGCACAAGCTCGCGATCAAGATGTGGACTGTCGCCCCGGAACCCTGGCGTGAATGTCGCTCGCCGCCATGGCGTTCGGACAAGGGAAACGGAGGGGTGGAATCGAGAGCGGGGCCACGAAGTGGGGTCCCCGCGAACGATTTCATCCCTCTGCTTCCCCCGGGCACAGGCTCTGGTGACGCCAGCAACGTTTCACCGCCTAACGTCAGGCAGCAGCAGATCGATTCTCCCCACGAACGCTGCCCGCAACGCCGAAGCGTCCTCGAGCCCGGCGGCCCGGACCGCGTCCGGAGGCAGTGCCCCTGCGAACGCGCCACCCGGCACCACTTCGAGCCGCCCCGCCGCCCGCACGACGTAGGCCGCGTTCGCTCGCGGTTCGCCCAGTGGCTCGCGCGTGACCACCGCCAGATAGCCCGCCGGGAGCCCCGGCGCGCGCGAGGCCTGCGCCATGTCGAGCGGGAACGCGAACGGCCGGCGCAGGCGAACGAAGCGTTCGCGGGCCTGCGCGGCGTCGTGGCCGTAGAGCGACGGGTCCAGGCTCAGCGTGTTCACCACCAGTTCGACGCCGGGACGCACGCCGTCGCCGGGATCGGTGGCCGAAGCCAACACCGGCACGCGCAGCCGGCCCGCGTCGCGCGCGGGGTCGACGTCCAGTTGACCGGGGTTGGCCGTGGCGCCCGCGTCGGTTACCGCGAAACCCGCGCGCAGGCGTTCCCATGCGCCGAGCATGGCCTCGTGGTCGGCGCGGCCATTCCGGCCGCGGCTCTTCACGCGCGCCCAGGCGCGGTAGAGCTGCACGTAGGCACCGTCCCCGAGCGCGGCGGCGATGCGCGCCGCCACGTCCTCGCCCGGCACCTTGCGGCCGTGCTCGATGTTGAACAGGAACGAGGTCGCCAGTCCGCCCGCGGCCTCCGAGAGCTTCTTGTAGGACAAGCCCTGAGCCATGCGCAACGTGCGGATGCGGAGCGCGACCGGGTCATCGGCAACGGCGGGGGAGTCGTGCACGCGGGTGGTGCTGGTCATGCGGGCCAAGCTAGCGCGTTCTCCCATGGGATGCCAATTGCCTGCGGCCTCCTCCGCATCGGCGCGCTCGTCCGTGGGGTTTCCGCGCACAGTGCGCGTCCGGGCGCGTCGGGCCCGGCTCGCTTGTCGAGGGCCGCGCGCACGCCTAGCCTCGTCACGTTTCCATCCCATCCATCCTCGAGGAGGCTCCATGCGGCATCGCACAGTGCTCGGACCGGCGCTGCTGTTGTTGTTGTTGGCAGCACCCGCTCCCACGTTTGGGGCGAGTCCCCGCGCCGCGGGCAAGTCCGCGCCCGCGCTCTCGCCTGCCACCTATCCGGTGGAACGTTACACGCTCGCCAACGGGCTCACGGTGATCCTGCACGAGGACCACACCGTGCCGGTCGTGTGTTTCTGGCAATGGTATAAAGTGGGCTCGCGCAACGAACGCCAGGGCATCACCGGGCTGTCGCATTTCTTCGAGCACATGATGTTCAACGGCTCGAAGAACTGTCCGCCCAAGGAGTACGACCGCCAGCTCGAGTCGCGCGGTGCCTACTCCAACGCGTTCACGAGCCACGACATGACCGCTTACTACGAAGAGGGCGGCAAGGAGTCGCTCGACAAGATGTTCGAGCTGGATTCCGATCGCATGCGCGAACTGTCGCTCCTGCCCGCTCTTCTGAAGAGCGAAGTCGAGGTCGTGAGGGAAGAGCGCCGCTTCCGCGTCGACAACTCGGTGCCGGGGCTGCTCGACGAGGCGCTTTATTCCACGGCGTTTCACGCCTCACCCTACGGCTGGCCGGTGGTGGGCTGGATGAAGGACCTGGAGCGCATCACGCGCGACGAGATGGTGGACTACTTCCGCACCTACTACGCTCCCAACAACTGCGTGCTGCTGCTGGTGGGCGACTTTGACCCGGCCGACGCCAAGTCGAAGATCGCGCACTGGTTCGGCTCGATCCCGCGGCAGACGCCGCCCGCGCCGCCGGTGAATTCCGAGCCCGACCAGAACGGCGAGCGTCGCGTCGAGGTGCGCTACCCGAGTGAGACGGTGTCGTTCTCCGCGGGTTACAAGGCGCCGTCGGTGACGAGCGACGACATCTGGGCGCTGGACGTGCTGTCGAACGTGTTGTCCGGCGGCGAGTCCTCGCGGCTCCACCAAGCTCTCGTGTACGACCAGCAGATCGCGCTGTCCGCGAACTCCTCGTTCCGCGCCGGGCTCGAGCCGGGGCTGTTCGAGTTCTACGTGGAGATGAAGCCGGGCAAGAGCGCCGCCGACGGCGAAAAGGCGCTGTATGCCGAGATCGAGCGCCTCGCCAGCGAGGGACCGACCGAGCGCGAGCTGCAGAAGGCGCGCAACCAGGCCGAGTCCGGATTCATCTCGGCCCTGAAGACCAACAACGGCGCTGGCCAGACGCTCGGCTTCTTCGAACACGTGCACGGGGACTACAAGAAGTTCTTCTCCGCCATCGAACGCTATCGCGCGGTGACTGCCGCCGACTGCCGTCGCGTGGCAAAACAGCTGTTCGACCCCGCACGTCGCACGGCCGCCATCCTGGTGCCGCTCGAAGTGGGCAAGGAGGCCCAGCCATGAACTGCGACGACTTCCGGGTGCGACCGCTGGCCGCGCGGCGATTTCGCATGCTCCGCGCCTCCGGCGCGGTCGTCGGCATGCTCGTTCTGTCGCTCGCGGCCCCGGTTCACGCCGCGCCGGCGCGGGCAAAGGCCGGCGAATGGGTGCGGACGACATTGCCGAACGGCCTCAGCGTGATCGTGGTGCCCACCTCGCGCCTGCCGCTCGTGGATTTCCGACTGGTGGCGCGCGCGGGCTCGGTGAACGACCCCGCCGGGCGCGAGGGACTGGCTCGGCTAACCGCGGAGCTGCTCACGCAGGGCGCGGGCAAGCGCACGGCCAAGCAGCTCGCGGACGACATCGAGTTCGTGGGCGGCTCGCTCAGCGCTGGCGCCGGGGCCGAGCAGTTCGTGGTGAGCTGCGAGGTGCTCAAGAAGGACCTGCCGCTCGGGCTCGAGTTGTTCCGCGACGTCATCGTGTCGCCCACGTTCGGCGCCGAGGACTTCGGGCGCAAGAAAGACGAGGCGCTGGGCCAGATCGCGTCGGACAAGAGCGAGCCGTCGGTGATCGCCGAGAACGCCATGGCTCGCTGGTTCTGGGGCGACAGCCCGCTCGCCCATCCGGCGATCGGCTGGGAGCAGAGCTTGAAAACCGTCACGCGCGACGACGTGGTGGGCTTCCACCGCGGGTTCCTCACGCCGGAGCGCGCGGTGCTGGTGGTGGTGGGTGATGTGCAAGCCGCTTCGCTGGTGGCGTCGCTCAAGACGGCGTTCGCCGGCTGGAAGAGCGGCGGCGCGCCACCCCCGGGCGACCCGTACGGCCCTGCCGCCGCGATCCGCGGGCGCACGGTGCGCGTCGTCAACAAACCGGAGGCGACGCAGACCCAGATCCGCATGATGTGCCCCTCAGTGCCGCGCAGCCACCCGGACTGGTACGCCATCCAGGTGGCCAACACCATCTGCGGCGCCGGCTTCACGTCGCGGCTGGTGAACTCGATCCGCGTGGAGCAGGGCCTCACCTACAGCATCTCCAGCCGCTTCCAGCAGAACCGCTCCGCCGGCGCATTCCGCGTGAGCACGTTCACGCGCAACGAGCAGTTGCGGAAGTGCGTGGACGCCGTGCTCGCCGAGGTCAAGAAGCTGGTGGACGAGGGCCCCACCGCCGCGGAGCTCGACAAATCCCGCAACTTCTTGAAAGGCCAGTTCCCGCTCGGGCTCCAGTCCCCGGACGAGCTGGCGGGCGAGATCGCGAACGCGCAGTTTTTTGGATTGCCAGAGAACTTTATCGCCAGCTATCCCGACCGCATCGGCGCCGTCGGCATGGACGACGTGAAGCGCGTGCTGAAGAGCTACTTCTGCACGGAGGACTTGAAGATCCTCGTGGTCACGAACGGCGAGCTGGCGCAGAAGGCGCTGGCGGGCCTGGGCGCGCTGGAGATGAAGGAGATCGATTAGTCCAAGTCCTATCGGGACTCGACCATCGGGTAGCATCGGGGCCCGGGTCCGCTCACGCGGGCCCGGGCCTCGCTTCGTCTCCGTCACGGGAGCATGCATGAACGACGAACAGCGTCCCGCAGGTGCGATTGACGCGCCGCCACCCGCGGCGCCTCGCACCCTCGCCGGCTTCCACCCGAACGTCATCGCGCTGGGGCTCACGTCGTTCTTCACCGACATCTCGAGCGAGATGCTCGTGCCCGTGATGCCGCTGTTCGTGACCGTCACGCTCGGCGCTTCGGTAGCGAGCCTGGGCTTGATCGAGGGCGTTGCCGAATGCACCGCGTCCGCGCTGCGGCTGGTGTCGGGCCGGTTGTCCGACCGGATCGGACAACGCAAGCCGTTCGTCGTGGCGGGCTACGCTCTCTCGGGCGTGTGCAAGACGACAATGGCGTTGGCGGGCACGTGGCCCGCGCTGCTGGGACTGCGCTTCGGGGACCGCGTCGGCAAGGCGTTGCGGAGCCCGCCGCGCGATGCACTCATCGCCGACTCCACGCCGGTCGAGCAGCGCGGTCGCGCGTTCGGACTGCATCGCGCCATGGACACGTTCGGCGCCGCGCTCGGGCCGCTGCTCGCCTGGTGGCTGCTCGCGCACTGGGCGGATCTGGGTGCGGAGGGCTACCGCCGCATCTTCCTGGTCTCCGCCATCCCCGCCGCGTTGGCGTTGGTGGTGCTGGTGATATTGGTGCACGCGCCACGCATCGCGGTGGCCGCGCGTACTTCATCACCTGCCGTGCATGCGCCGCTCGGTGCCGCGTTCCGCCGCTTCCTCACCGCCGACGTTGTGTTCCAGCTGGGCAACTCGAGCATGGCGTTCCTGCTGCTGCGGGCACAGCACGTCGGATTCGCGGCGGGCGAGGTGGCGCTCGTCTACTTGGGCTACAACCTGCTCGCGGCCACGCTGGCGCTGCCCCTCGGCAGCCTGTCCGACCGCATCGGCAGGCGTCCATTGCTGCTCGCGGGTTACGTGTTCTATGCGCTCGCCTACGGCGCGGCGGCGTTCTCGCCCACGCGCGCCGGCGCGGTGGTGGCGTTCGCGCTGCTCGCGCTGCATACCGCGCTCGTGGACGGACAAGCCCGGAGCCTGATCGCAGACTTGGTGCCGCGCGCGCGGCGCGCCACCGCGTTCGGCGCGTACCACGCCGCCGTGGGCGCCGCACTGCTGCCCGCGAGCCTCGCCGCGGGCATGTTGTGGGAGCGGGTCGGGCCACAGGCGCCGTTCGCGCTGGGTGCGACGCTCGCGCTCGCGGCGGCCGCGCTGTTCGCCGCGCTGTCTCCCATCGGTGCCAAGCCCGAGGCGCGCCATGCCTGAGCCGCGGCGCACCCGGCCAAAGGACGGCTCCGAGTTCGCACGCATCGCGGCGCTGGTGGCGGGGCTGCCGCGCGGCGCTGGCGTGGTGGTGGGGCCCGGCGACGACGCCGCCGTGTTGCGCCCGCGCGACGGACGCGATCTGGTGGTGACCACCGACGCATTCGTGGAGGGGCGCCACTTCCGGCGCGACCTGCTCACGCCGAGCGAGTCAGGCCTCCGGCTCGCGGCCGCGAATCTGTCGGACATGGCCGCGATGGCGGCTGAGCCGCGCTGGGCCGTGATGTCGCTGGTGGTGCCTGTGACGTGGAGCGCGTCGGAGTGCCGGTTGTTCGAGCGCGCCTGCGCGCGCGCACTGCACGCCTCGGGCGCCGCCGTGGTGGGCGGCAACCTCGTCGCCGCCGAAGGCCCGTTCTCGGCCACGGTGACGCTGCTGGGCGAGGTGGAACGCGGGCTCGCGTGGACGCGCGCCGGCGCGCGCGCCGGCGACGTGCTGGCGGTGACCGGCCTGCCGGGGAGCGCGGCCGCATTCCTGGCGCTGGCGCTGGCGAGCGTCCCACCGACACGCGCTCGCGTGCCGGGCGAACTGGCCGAGCGCTTTCTCGCACCGCCGCCGCGCGTGGCGTTCGCGCGATCCCTCGCCGCCGTGGGTGGCGTTCGCGCGGCCATCGACGTGAGCGACGGCCTGTCCGGCGACCTCGCGCACCTGTGCCGTGCGAGTGGCGTGGGCGCGCGCATCGAGCAGGCGTGCCTACCCGCGGATCGCGCGCTCCGGGCGGCCACTCGCAAGCTGTCGGCCGTCAGCGGCGAAGGGCGCGGGCCGTCGCCGGACGAAGAGGACGCGCTGCTGGCGCAGCTACAGCTGGGCCCGAGCGATGACTATGAATTGCTGTTGGCGCTGGATCCTGACGCCTGGGAGCGCTGCGCCGAAGCGGCCGCGATCACCGGCACCTCGCTCACTCGCATCGGCGAGGTGACGAAGGGGCCAATGTTGGAGCTCGAGGGCGTCGCGGGCGACCTGCGGCCATTGGAACCGCGGGGCTGGGACCACTTCCCGGGTCCGGGCTAGAGCGCCGGTCCCGTGATCACCCCGGGCGCGCCCTGCGAGATCCAGCTGCGGATCCTGGCGATATCCGCGGGCGGTAGCGGCCCCGTTCCGCCCAGGGGCATGCGCGGCTGCACCGTGCCCTCGATGCGCCGCACGATGCAGCTGTTGTCGGGATCGTTCGGCTCGACGCGATCGAGCGGCGCACAGGCCGTCGATTGAACGTTGACCATGTTCGCATAGGAGTTGTTCGCACTCAGGTCCATGCCGCCCGCCGGCGCGGAACCGGAGTGGCAGGTGATGCATCGGGAACTGAAGATCGCCTGGATCGAATCCGGGGTCACCGTCGGCCCGGTCGGCGCGAGCGGCGAGGTCGGCGGGCGGATCTTCTCGGTGCAGCCGAGTGCCGCCAGCAGGGGAAGGGTGGCCGAGACGAGCAGCGCGAGTGCGAGGAGCTTGCGGGGCATGTCAGAAGTAGAGGTGCACCATGCCGAGCAGTTGGTGCTCGTTCAGCGAGGTTTCGGGAACGATCTCGCGATAGCCCAGCTTCAGGTCGACGAACGGAACCAGCGTGAACTCGCCCTCCACGGCGAAACGCTCCGACGCGTTCCCGGGCGTGCTGCGGAACACGTCGGAGAAATCGTACCGCGCGCGCACCGTGACCGCTCGGTTGATCCGGTAGTCGGTCTGGAGGTACGTCGCCAGCAGGTTCCGCTTCGCCCCGTTGCCGAGGTCATCCGTGCCGAACCCGATCTCGCCTTGAACGGTGAGATCGGGCGCTCCGGGCACCCGCGCCAGCCCGAACCCGCTCCAGCGCGAGCTGCGCCGCCGGCTCGTGGTCTCGTAGTCGTCGTAGAACGAAACACCGATCCTGCCGAACGGGACCGAGCCCGTGAGCTTGGTTCCCACGGTCTGCGCCTTGCTCGCGAACGCGCTGCTGCCGTTCGTCAGGGACGCCGAGAAGGTGTGCCCGCCGCGGTTCACGCCCGCTTCGAGTCCGGATGCGACGGTACGCGGATCGTACGGCAGGAACCCGCCGGTGCCGCCGGCCGCGGCATTCAGGAACCCGGCTCGCGTGCCGGCGGTGTGATCGTCCTGGCGCAGTCCGAACACGCCGCGGATGCGCCCGGCCTTGACGTAGTAGTTGGCACCACTGTCCTGGATGAGGCCGTAGAGATCGCGCGTGACGTCCCCCGAGAACTCGCCGAAGTCGCGAACCATGACGATGGCGAGGTTCGAGTGCGGCTGCAGCACCACGTCCAGAGCTCCCTGCATCTGGAAGAACGACGAGACCTGGACGTCATTCCATCGCCCCATCGCCAGATAGAGCATGCGTGCGTTCGTGCCGACGAACACGACGTCGCCGATCTTGTTCGACGCCGGCAGCTCGGCCCAGCGCGGGTCGGGATCGGGAGTGAGATCGTGCCGTTGCTTCTCGTAGAGGTAGCCCAGGCCGTTGCGCGGACCGCCGCCGTTGGGATCGAAATGGCAGGAGACACAGTCGAGCCCGGTGCGCGCGGCGTAGGTGGGCAACGGGAACACCGGCCGCGCGCTGGCGAGCGCCAACCCGAGCGACAGGGTCACGAGCGCCAGCGCCGGGCCCCTGCGTCGAAGCTCGAGCTTCATGTCGGTTCGGTTCCTCCGTGAGCGGGCCGAGGCTGCGACCGGCGGCGTGCCCGCCACGGCACCCGCCGACCATCCCTTTCGTGGAATCCCTACGCCCGAGCCGTGCAAGCCGTCAAGACAGTAGGCGGGCGGCTCCTCGGGGGAGATCACTTTGCGCCTCTGGATGGATCCGCAATGGAACCATTGCGGGCCCAACGCCCGCAGGGCAGCGTGCGGCGTGGATATTTCCATGGTCCGAACGACTTGCCGGAGTTAACGTTTTGGGCGGTCGGGTCCGCGCGTGTTCACTCGCCGTGTCGTCCGGCTTGGAGTTGTCCTGCCTTCCGCTGGTAAGGAGCCGTCCATGAATCTGCCCATCCGGTCGCGAGCCATCTTCACATCCTTGTCCGTTGCCGCGTTGCTGATGATCGCAGGCTGGGCGGCCGCCGCCACGGTGGTTCTGGCGCCGTCCAAGGACAACACGCTCATCGAGACTCCCGTCGGCTTCAGCAATGGCGCGGGCGACGGGATTTATTCCGGCAGGGTCGGGACCAACGCCGGCGGCACGATCCGTCGCGGGCTGCTCGCGTTCGACCTCTCAGCCATTCCCGCGGGCTCCACGATCGACGCCGTCACGCTGAGGCTTGTGCTGGACCAGGCACCCAACGTGACCGCTCGGACCGTTTCGCTGCATCGGGTGAGCGCCGACTGGGGCGAGGCGGGTTCCGCAGGCTCCGGCGCGGGTGCCGCAGCGCAACCCGGTGACGCCACCTGGCTGTTCCGGTTCTTCAACACCCTGGCATGGACGACCGCCGGCGGGGATTTCGCCGCCGGAGCGAGCGCGTCGCAATCGGTGACCGTCGTCGGACCGTATGATTGGACAGGAGCGGGCGTGGTCGCGGACGTGCAGTTCTGGCTGGACAACGCAGCTGCCAACTTCGGCTGGTTGGCGCTGGGTGACGAAAGCACCACGTTCACCGTCAAGAAGTTCTACTCGAGCGAAGGGCTCACGCCCCCCCGGCTCACGGTGGACTACACGCCGACCGTCGGTGTCCCCTCGGAGCCGGGGGTCGAAGCAGTAGGTTTCGCGCCGCCCTGGCCCGTGCCCGCGTCCGGGACGGTGAACCTGAGTTACACGCTGCCGCGAGCGGCGCGCGTGTCGCTGGCGATCCACGACGCGATGGGCCGCGTCGTGCGCCGCCTTGCAGTTGGCGTCACCGAGCCGGCTGGCCATCACGCGACGGTCTGGGACGGGCGCACCGACTCGGGCCAGCGCGCGGGGCCGGGTGTCTATCTCGCGAGCCTCGTCGTGGACAAGGACACCTATCAGCGCCGGATTCCGCTGCTGCGGTGAACTATCCGCCCACGCGTCAGCGCGACCGCTTCTTCGTCGCCTTGAGTGGCGCGGCGGCGCGCGGCGGGGTGGTGCGCGTCGTGGCAACGATCGCCCGCTTCTTCGTGGTCGCGCGCTTGAGGGCGGTTCGCCCCGCCGACGTGGAGCGCGCCACGCGCCGCACCAGTTCGCCGATGACGCGGTTGTCGTCGAGGCCGCCCATGCGATGGAAGCGCTGCTCCACCGACAACAGGTACTTCTTCCGCGGCAGCCCGCCCACGTAGTTGGACGGCTTGCCGTCCGCGCCCAGCACACGGTGACACGGCACCACGATGGCGAGCGGGTTCGTGAGCACCGCCTGAGCCACGGCACGCAGGTTGCGGGGCTGGCCCACCTCGCGCGCCAGCTCCGCCACGGTGCACGTTTCGCCGTAGGGCACGCGCCGGAGCGCGCGCCACACCGAGCGCGACATCTCGTCGCCCTGCGGATCGAGCGGCCAGTCGAGCGTACGACTCGCGCCCGTGAAGTACTGATCCAGCTGGTCCGCGAGCGGGCGCAATTCGAACAACGACGGCTCCCAGCGCGTCTCGGTCGCGTTCGCATCGTGCGCGGCGAGCGTGCGCTTGAGGCTGCGGCGGTCCATGAAATCCACGTGGCGCAGCCCGCGTTCGCTGGTCGCCAGGAACAGCAGGCCGAGCGGTTGGGGCGCCGACATGACGTGGTAGACGATGCGCATGGAGCCGGAGTCTCGGGGATGCCCCGGAGCGGGTCAAGGACGGCGCGCGAGTCCGGCGCGCGAGCATGCAGGCGATCAGCGCCCCGTGAGCCGCGGCAGCAACGCTCCGGTGTGAGCCGCGTACGCGCGCCAGGTGTCGCCGAAGTGTCCCGCGAGCATCTTTTCCTCGCGCCGCAACCGCTCCCACTGGAACGCGGTCATGGCCAGCACCAACGGCAACGCGAGCGCGCTGCCGAACGCGAGCGCGGCGCCCAGGCTGGCGAGGAGCGCGCCCAGGTAGCCCGGGTGCCGCACACGCGCGTACCAGCCGGTGGTCTCGAGCGCGTGCTCGCGCTGGAGTGCCACCAACGGCGAGAAGCGCGCGCCGAGCTGGCGCATGGCCGACACGCGGATCCAGAGCCCGAGTGCTGAGAGCGCCACGCCGAACCAACCGAGCAACTCGGGCCAGGGCAGCGGCAGGAGCGCCAGGCGCCCACCCCAGGCCGCGACCGGCGGGATCGCCAGCGGCAGCAGCGCCAGCGCCACCAGCGCCAGCATCGCTCCTGTGTCGCGCTCGGCCCGAACCGTGTCGTGCGCGCGCGTGGGGCGTGCGACGCTCAGCGTGATGCCCGCGACACCCCAGATAGCGAGCAATGCCAAGGCGCGCGGCGTGGCGAGGAGCGGGCCGAAGCCGCCCAGCCCCCAGGTGAGCAGGACGCCCTCGATCGCGATCGCGAGCAGCGCGCGTAATACCAGAACCGGCAGCGGGGGGCGGGCCGACATGCGCGGCAATCTAGCATTCCCGAGGCGCTTCGCCACGGCTGACGCGACGCAAGGGCTTGTCCTATGCTGCCGACTTCACGCGTCCCCTCCCGGAGGCTGCCATGAACCTGTCGTTCCTCGGACCGTTCCATCCGCAGATCGTGCACACGCCCATCGCGCTGCTCATCTTCAGCGCGCTGTTCGCCATCCTCGGCCGGCTGTTCGACCGCGACTGGCTGCGCAAGGCTTCCGTGCTCATGCTGGTGATCGGTTTCGTGGGCTCGATTCTCGCCGTGCAGTCGGGCAAGCCCGCGCACCGTGTGCCCGAGCGGAAGCAGGGCGTGCCCGAGCAAGCGATCCACGCGCACGAGGACGCGGCGAACCTTACCACGCGACTCGCCGGCGGCGCGCTGGTGGCGCTCGGCGTGGCCTCGCGCGTGAAGGGCGGCTTCGCCAACGCGCTGGCCGCGTTCGCGCTGTTGCTGCAGATCAGCGCGGCGGTGGTGGTGGGCGTCACCGGCTATCGCGGCGGCAAGCTCACGTACGAACACGGCGCCAACGTCAGCGTGGACGGCGTGCTGGTGAAGAGCGCTCGCCCGAGCGAACACCGCGAGGAAGCGCCGCGAATGCCCGAAGGCGCGCGTTAGGCCTTCACGGCTCCTCGAACACCAGCTCGCGCCGGGTCCAGTCGATCGTCGTGCGCCGCTTGAGCAGGATGCCGGGGCCCAGGAGCGCGTCGCGGCGCACGCCGTGCCGCCACATCTCCACCGGCTCCATCGCGCCCGACCAGCCCGGGAGCTTGTCCCACGCCATGCTGCCCAGCGTGAGCGAGGGCACGTTCACCTGCGACCAGGCGCGGCCCTGCAGCCACGTGCCGGCGCCCTTCACCAGCTTGGACACGCCTCCCGACTTGAGGCCGTGTTCCTCGAACACCACGTCCGGCGCGCCCACGCCGGCCCCGGGCAAGCCGGTGGCAAGCGTCATGGCGAGTCGGCGACCGCCCTGGATGGCGCCCCACGTGGTGAGTTCGTCCTCGCCCCACAGCTCGAACGGCACGCGGATGCCGGAGACCTTGGCGGCCGAGCCGAGCGGGGCCAGCTCGAAGCGGCGCTTGCCATAGTCGAACGTCACGTCGAAGCGCCGCAGCACACTCATGCCGATCACGCCCGAGACGGGCGTGGCCTGCGGGTTCAAGTCGAGGCTCAGCTTGTGCAGCGACAGCACGCCCGCGGGCACGTTCTCGAGCCGGATGTCGCCGATCTGGAGCTTCTGCACCACTGCGTTCCGCACCGCCACACGCGTGCCATCCCACGGCGTCAGCCGTTGCCCACCGAGTGCCCGGACGCCGTGCACGACCATGGCCTGGCGGTCGATCAACACGCCCGGCGTTCCGGTGTCCACCAGCATGACCACCGTGGCGCCGTTCAACCGCACCTTCACCAGCGGCGCGGGCCACTGGCGCTCGAACAGGAGTTGCGCCCGGTCCCCCGACACCTTCACGCCCTCGGACCCGGCCAGGTGCTCGAGCAGGGGCTTGCGCCCCTCGTCGCCCAGCTCCTCGCACATCGCAAGCGCCGCCGCCCAATCGGCACGCCGGAGGCGTGCAGCGTATAGATCAGCGCGCGCCTGTTCCACGTCGCCGGCCGCCACGAGCAGGCTCTCGGCCTGACCGGTGCGGTCGGCCCACAACGCCAGCTTGCCCAGCGCGGCGGACGCCGCGGGGTCGCCGGGTCGGGCGGCGAGAACGCGCTGGAACAGGCCGCGTGCCTCGGAGATCCGGCCCAGCCGCAGGAGCGCCACGCCGAGTGTGTCGAGTCGAGCCAGGTCGTCGGAATGCCCCACGGTGTCGCGAGTGGCGTAGCGCAACTGCATCTGCGCTTCGCGGTAGCTGGCGTCGGGCGCCAACCAGTCGGCGAGCGCCGGCGCGGCCACGGCGATGACGAGCGCCCCCAGCGCGAGCCCTGCGAGCGCCGTGCGATAAGCGCCGGTCACGAGGCGAGGTAACGGCGCGTGGTCTCGAGCAGTACTTCGGCGCCGATCCGGAGGCTCTGCTCGTCCACGTCGAACCGCGGGTGGTGGTGGTCGTAGGTGAGGCCGCGCGACTCGTTTCGCGAGCCGATGGCGATGAACACGCCCGGCACGCGTTCCAGAAACGCCGAGAAGTCCTCGCCGCCCATGGTGCGCACGTCGGCGCGCACGTTCGCCTCACCCACCACACTCACGGCGGCGGCGCGGGCGTAGGCGCACATGGCGGGGTCATTCGTCGTGGGATGATTGCCGCGCTCGTAGAGGATCTCGGCCTCGCAGTCGAGCGCTGCCGCGACGCCGCGCACGACGCGCTCGAAGTCGTGCGGCGTGCGCTCCCACAGCGCGCGATCGAACACGCGGATGGTGCCGTTCATCCACGCCGTCTCGGGAATGATGTTGAACGCCGAGCCGGCTCTTAGTTGCGTGACGCTCACCACCAGCTCTTTCAAGGGGTCGGCGTTTCGGCTGGTGAGCGTCTGGAGTGCGGTGACCGCGTGCGCCAGCGCCACCACCGGGTCGCGACCCGACTGCGGCATGGCGGCATGCGCGCCCTTGCCCTTGAACGTCACGGTGAACTCGTCCACCGCCGCCATCCACGGGCCCGCGGTCACGCCGACCACGCCGAGCGGCAGGTCCTGCCACACGTGCAGGCCGAACGCGGCGTCGGCCTTGGCCCACTCGAGCGCGCCGTCCTGGATCATGGCTTGAGCACCGCCCTTGGCGCCGCCCAGTTCCTCGGCCGGCTGGAAGCACAGCACGACGCTGCCCTGCAAGTCCTTCGCCTCGGCCACGAGCCGCTTGGCCACGCCCAGGAGGATGCTGGTGTGGCAGTCGTGACCGCACGCGTGCATGCGGCCAGCGTTCTGCGAACGGTACGGGACGTCGTTCTCTTCGACGATGGGCAGCGCGTCCATGTCGGCGCGCAACAGCACGGTCTTCCCGGGCTTGCCTCCGACGATGCGCGCCAACACCCCCGTGCGCCCCACGCCGGTACGCGGTTCCAGGCCCAGTGCGCGCAGCCGCTCGGCGACGATGCCGGCCGTGCGCACCTCCTCGAAGCCCAGCTCGGGGTGCGCGTGTAAGTCGCGCCGTGTGGCGACGAGTTCGTCGAGGTCGGCGCCGGCAAAGTGCGGCGTGGCGGTGCTCATGGGGCCTCCGGGGGCCGCGGTCGTGGCGGGGGTGCGAACGGGGAACGGCTGCCCATAGTGCCATCGCGCGGCGGGGCGTGGGAAATCGTAGTCGCCGGCCAGCCCGACTGATCAGGGCACGCGCGCGATGCGGAGCCTTGCGCGTTCGCCACCAACCTCAGCTGCGACAAAGTAGAGCCCAGGTGCGGCAAGCCCTCCCGCGGCATCGCGCCCGTCCCACTCGACGGTCCGCTCGCCCGGCTCGAACCGACCTTCCGCCAGCGTGCGCACGGCCTTGCCCTGCACGTCGTACACCCGGATCGAGCCGTCTGCTGGCCGCGGCACCGCGAGCTTCACCAGCGTGCGCTGCGCGAATGGATTGGGCCAGGCGGCGCGCCAAGAGAGCGAGCTGATGCGCAGCGGCGTGTCCACCGCCACCGGGCCGAGCCATTCCACTTGCGTGCCGGAGCGGATCTGGAGCCGGTACGAGTAGGCCCGCCCGGGCTCAGCCGATGCGTCGAGAAACTCCAGCCTTCCGGCTTGAGCGGTCGCGGGGATCTCGTCGCTCACGGGGGATTCAGGTCCTCCCGACTCCGAGCGATGGATGCGCATGCCGGCGATGCCTCTCGGATCATTCAGATGCCACGAGAGTCTGACGCCATCGGCTACCGCCTCCGCGGCAAAGTCCGAGACCGCGTTGACCGCCGTGGGGACATCCACGATACGCGCGGCGTAGATGTCGGAGCGAGTGGGCCAGTTGCGCAGGTCGGCCCATGCGACGAGGCCGTAGTTGTCACCGGCAGCGATGGCGATGCGATCGCCGATCAACTCGCCGGGGAACAACTCGAACTGCGGCTCGGCCACACCTTTCCAACCACTCGGACGCGAGGACAGCTTGAGGTCGGAGCCGAAACTGACGCCTCCATCCACCGACACGGCGGCATAGGCATGAACGCTGTCTCCCGCTGGAACGCCCCGACGGTCATACCACGCGACATAGACGTTGCCCTGGTCATCCACAGCGACATTGGGCTGGTGTTGATCCGCGCCCGGGGGATCGTGATTGACCCGCACCTTGCCCGACCAGGTCTGCCCTCCATCCGTCGAACGTACGAGCACGATGTCACGCATGTCGCGTGACACGGAAGTAGCGGAGGGTTCGTAGGTGCGCAGGCGGAAGCTGAAGCTCAGGGAAGACCCGTTCGGTGGGTCCAGCCGGAGGTAGTAGCGCCCCGTGTAGGGCAGCGTGAGGATGATCGGGGCAGTGCGACCGAATGCGGGGTCCGGGGAAGTGAGGTACGCGGCGTAAGCGAACGGCCTGCTGCCGCCGGGCATCTCCCAGAAAAGATAGTAAGCATGCTGGTTGGGCGAAGCGGTGCCGTCCATCCAGACGGTCTGCCCCGCAGCGCCATCGAACGCGATGTAGCGTGCGGTGGACGACACGTGGATGTCCGGCATGGAGCCGCCCACGTTGCAGTTGAGAGGTGCGAGCAGCGCCGTGGCGAAGGACGTGTTGCCGTTGCCCACCCCAAGATTCACCGTCGCCGGGGAGATCGTTCCTTCGGCGTACTCCGCCCAGACGAGATAGAGATTCCCTCGGGTCGGACCGTTGGACCGGTCGACGGCCAATGCTGGGAAATTCGGCGCCAAATCAGACTTCCGAAATGTCGGGTAGGCAAGGGGAGGCTGGTTGCGCCCACTCCGCCCCCACCCGAATGGCAGCGCCCCAAAATTGTCGAATACCATCCCTGCGTTGTTCGTCAATCCGAATGTGACCCCACCGTCCACCGAGCGTCTAGTCAATACGGCCCCGAGCAGGTAGTCCACATAGGCAACGTGAATAACGCCCCCCGCGTCGACCGCGATGCTGGGCCCCATGCAGGCAGGATTGGAAAGCCTTTCGGAGGGCATCCAATTCGACCCTCCGTCTGACGAGCGAGCAAAGAGCACATACGCCGCGTCCCCGAGCTCGTCAAAACTCTCAGTTGTGGCTACATAGGTGTGAAGATCACCAGGGTGAGCTGCGAGACTGGTCGTGTGAAACCCGGCACTGTTTGACGTGGCGGCATATGGAATGGCGATCGTCGGGGGCTCCCACTGAATCGGCCCGATCCCCTGTCCCCTGAATGTTTGAACCGGTCCGGAAGCGCAAGCCAGCACGACTCGGTCATCACTGAGGAAGGTTCCGGCCGTGGGTGGAGTTACGGACGGGCTGGTGTCGCTTAGCGGAAACCCGGACTGGTGGAACCACGAGCCTCCGCGGTCCTCCGAGATGGCACACGCTGTACCAGCGCGGGGAGCTTCGACCAAGCTCCTCCAATTCGCAAAAGCTCTGCCCCGCTTGCTGACCAACGAGGGATAGCCCTGAACCAAGGTGTTTGCCGAGGAGATGTTCTGTTCCGGAAGCGCGGTTTGGCCGCGAGCGGGAGCTAGTGTGCCGTGAGCACAGAGCAACAGAACTGCGAGAGCGGGAGAGCCCCGAGGGCACCTGCGCACGGTGGTCATGCGCGCAGGTGATTCACGGTGTCTGAGCGCCATCATGGAATGACCACCACCTTCCGCCTCATTTCGCGATGACCAGCGCTCAGGCGACAGGTATACACGCCGGGCGCAACGCGTCTGCCACGGCCAGTCCGCAGGTCCCAGTCGATTCGGTGGGCGCCGGCCTCGTAGCGGCCGACGTACTCGCGAACCCGCCGCCCCTGCGCATCGAAGATCTCGAGCTTCGCGATTCCCGGCTCAGGGAGCGTGAAGCCGATGGTCGTGCCGCGCGTGCTGGGATTGGGGCGCAGGGGCTGCAGCGTGAACACGAGCGGTACTGTCGCGGGCTCGTCGTGAACACGCTGTCCGCGGTTGGCCCGGGCCGCGCCCGGCGACACCGGCGTCCCGGTGAGTTCCAGGAACACGGCTGCGACGCTGCCCTCCGACTGAGCAGGCAGCGAGAACTCCAGGTGCAGTGTGTCGAGATCCACGAGCCACGCGGACTGGCCGTCCTGCGCCTGGGTGAGCGACGTGGCGTCGCCCGAGTAGCCATTCCTCGCGAGCGTGGGCAGTGCGGTCGTGACCCGCGACGTGGCCGGGGAGGGGACAAGGCTCCAGAGCCCCGCGAGTTCCGCTCCTCCATGGAACGCGAGCCTGACGCGCGCGCCCGTGAGGCCCGCGACCGCGACGCGATCCGTGCGCTGGCGCAGGCTGGCCCGCCCGGCTTCCGCCCACTCGCCATTCGCAGCGGCGGTCCAGAAGGAGAAGCCCATGCCCTCGCCCGCGCCGCGACCGCCGGTGGAGCGGCCTTCCGTGACCAGCACCGAGCCGGGATTCTCGCCGAGATCCACCTCGAGCGTGTCACCGGGCAGCACCAGCAGGTTCCCGCCGTCCGTGGGACGGAGCGACGCATCGTAGCTGCGGCCATCCGTGAGTCGCGCCCCGGCGATGGCTCTCGTGGCACCCACGATCACGGTGGAGCCCGCAACGTGCGCCTCCTCGTCCGCGCCGTGCTCCACCACGAGCAGTCGCGCACGGTCCACGGCAGTGCCGAGCCCCAAGTGGGTGCGGAACCAGAGCTGCTGGGTCCCACTTGAGCGCGAACCTGGCAGCCGCAGCGCATCGGTCCCGACGACGCCGCGCAGGCCGGCATCCAAGAGCGAGTTCTCGAACGTGCCGCTGGTCTGGGGCCCGCGGAGCGAGTGCGTGCCCGCGACGCGTCCCGCCGAATAGCCACCCCCCCCGCCTCCGCCGGCGAACGAACCGCCAGCGCACTCCCAGCCCTCCTTCGTCCAGATGAGTGCCGCGTTGCTGAACGCCGACCAGTGGTTGTTGTCGTCGAGCGTGCGCAGCCGGAACCAGTACTTGGTGTTGGGCGACAGGTTCACGATTTGCGCGACGATCGCGCCACCGGGATCGCCGGGCACGGGCGGGACCGAGACGCTGGCGGTGGTCCAGCCGCTGGGCCAGCCGAGCGTGTCGGGGCTGCTGGTGCTGACCTTGTAGCGCAGGTCATAGCTCACTGCACGACCCGAGGCGGCGAGGCCCCAGTCGTCGGCGGGCTCGGTCCAGGAGAGCTCCCCGGAGTTCTGGTCGCCGTGCGGGCAGCCCTCCAGATCCACGACCTTCCCGGGGGGCAACACGTCGGCCGAGTCGAGGCCGAGGCTCTGGTTCTGGGTGCGCGTCCAACGGGCGACCGAGGGCACTCGCGGCGCGTCGGTGCCGAGGCTGTCCAGGATGAACAACATCTGGTCCCCGGGTGGGGCGATGTAAGCGTCGGCGGGGGCCTGGACCAGCAGCCGGGTCGGGTTGCTCGCGAGCGTGAACGCGAGCGGCACGTAGCGCTGGTTCTGGTCGAAGCTGTGAGTCACCGCCCCGGGGCGCATGAGGGCGATGCTCTTGATGTGGGCCGCCCGCGCCTCGTCGGTGAGCGTGAGCGTGAACGTGCGGCCGAACGTGAGCACCGCCGGAGCCTGGAGCACTTTCGGGCGCTCGGCACGGAGTCCGGTCGAGCGGAACAGGTAGCCGGGCTCGTAGATGCTGGCGCTCAACTGGTCGGGGTTCTCGTCGCCGTGGCCCTCACCCCCGGCCGTCATCACCCGCGCGTCGGGCAGCAGGATCGCGGTCGAGTGGTAATTGCGGTTCTCGAAGTCTGACGCGAGGAACTCGGCATCGTCGGCCTCGTCACTGTTCCATCGGTTCAGCCCAACACTCCACAATTTAGGCTCGCGAATGGAGGCTCCCAGTCCAGCTTGCCCGTGCCCTCCCGTGGCCAAGACGTCTCCCGTCGGAAGGAGCGTGAGATTATGGTTCTTCCTGAGCTTGAGGCCCCACTTTGTGAGAGCCGCCACCTGCTCCGTCCACGTCTGCAGCCCTCCTGGGGTAATGCTGATCGTCTCCGTTCTCGCGCTCGCATTGGAAGATACGGCCGTGCTCGAGAACGCCCCGGCACGCAGCAACTTGCCCGGGCGATACATGACAGCGGACCCGAACATGATCGCGTCCTGCACGTCGGTGCCATTGACGTCCGCCCACTTGCGAGTCGAGAGGTTGTAGAAGCGCCGATAGCGATGGACCGCCAGGTCGGCGCCGGGGGCGGGCCCCGCATTGAACAACCGGCCGTCGGGCAACTGGAACATGTAGGGGTAGTCGGCGATCTTGCGTTCACTGTCGGCATCGTTCGGGAGTGTCACCGTCTCCCACTGCCCGGGGAGCGCCGGGCAGTCGAGCCCGGCCAACGAGGAAGCGTCCGACCGAAACCGCTCCAGGCTGCGCGTGATGCGGGCCGCTCCCTCGGCGGCGGTCAGGAACGGCATGCCCGCCACCGCGGGCGGCGGCGCGTGGAAATTGCGTAGCGGCGGCGTGCGCCAGTGCTCGCCGCCATACGTGGTCACCGGGTAGGTCCAGATGGCGTTGGTGAACCCACCCGCCGCCGCGGTGCCCGTGGTGTCGCCGCCGATCACGCTGATGAGCGAGGCGTCCACGCTGAAACTCATCGCCGCGCGCGTGCGGGCCGTGGGGCCGCCACTCGCTGCCTGCACCCGTTCCCAGCGGTACAGGTTCAGGTCGCTCACCAGGGTGTCGGGCCGTACGAGGTACCACAGGTCCGGCGCCACCAGAGCTCCCGACGCGTCCTGCCCGCCGAACATGAAGTACTTGCGCTGGACGAGGTGACCCCCGCGAAAGCTCGCCGCCATCGCGTGCCCCTCGACGGCCGTGGGGAGACCCCCGTATTCCCCCTCCGCTGGCGAGATCTCCTGCCAACCACTCACCGATGCATCACTGCCAACGCCGTAGAAGGTGACCTTCGTGGGGTCCGCGAACGCCGGGGGTGTGACGGTCGTCTGCCCGCCGTAGAGAAGCAGCCGTGCATAAGGAGCCCCAGTCGTCCAGGGGCCCGGGTCGAACATCATCGTGTGGCCGAACCGCCGGCGCGCAGGGTCGTCCGCCCACAGCCGCTTCCACACCCACTGGTAGTGGGCCGAGCCGGGGGCGTCGCGTCGTTCGCCCCGCCACAAGTCCCCGAGCACGTTCCCGGCCGCATCGAGGCCGCCGTGGATGAAGCAGACCTGCTTGAACACCGCGGTGGTATCGAGCATGCCCTCGCGCGAGTTCTCCACCCCGGCCCAGGTCATCGCGAACCGGTGCCGCGGTGCGGGGAACTGTTGTGGGCCCGCGGGCAATGAAGCGTCGCCCACCGGCTCGTAGCGGTACCACGCGTGCACGGTGTCGGCGCCGGCCTTGGCGCCGACCATGCCCCAGACATCGTCCAACACCTGCACGCCCGAGACGGGGCCGACGTTCCGGCCGAACAGCAGGATGCCGCGCCCCCAGCCATCCGCCACGAAGCCGTGTCCCTCCCGGCCCCGCGGCCACTTCCCCTGCGTATAGTTGTCGTGCAGGATCGTCGGGTGCGTGGGCAGAACATCGTTGGCGGGGATGGTCGTGGTGTCTCCCCACGCATAACGCCCGGCCTGCTCCAACGGGCGCAGCCGGTCGTAGGTGGTGTCCGCTCCGGCGGCGGTCCGCGACATCCCGCCGAAGCCCACGGTGACGCTCGCCATGGTGCCGGCGGCAGCCAGGATCTTCCCATCATTCAGCGGGGTCGCCGTGGCATACCAGCGCTCCACGGCCATGATGGCGTTCTGATCCCACGGCGTCGTGTCGGAGACCGAGTAGCTCCACGCCGGGTCCAGCGAATAGACGTGCTGGCAGAGCGGCTCCGGCAGCCACGTGCCACCCACCAGCAAAAGCTTGCCGTCAGGGAGCGTCGCGTGCCCGCTGCAGAAAAGGTCCGATTTGCGGTTGTTCGGGTGCGGCAGGTTCAGCATGGTCGCGGGTGTCGGCGATTGCGGAGCCTGGTCGCTCGAGACGAACCGCCAGAACTTCATGGTCTGTGTCCCCGACTCGCCGAACATAAACACGGTCGTGGAATCGGTGCCCGGCTTGCGGAGCACGGCGACGTGCGTGCCGGAGAAGCCAAGCTCAGTGGGCGAGCCCCACTGGCCGCTCTTGTTCAGCGGGGTGGCGGTCGCGGGGGGGGGGGGGGAGCAGGTGCAGGGGAAGGACCGTGGTGAGAAACCCCTTAGCGCCGTGCCATGGGGGGGACGAACCACGGGGCA
>CAYQNV010000143.1:0-32183 GCA_964418975.1 uncultured bacterium
CACCGAACAATCGCGCGGCCTCGGTCTGGCTCATCCCCTCGGTCACGGCATTGACCACCTTCTTGCGCAGATCCTCCTGCGCGACGGCAGGAAGCGAGCGAGCATCACGCGTCGTCGTCGTCATGGGCGCGAACCTACCCCACGCCCGCCGCTAAGTCAAGTATTTTATGCTCTGGTTAGTAACTCCCTGCCAACACGTCCCGCGCGACCCGGCTCACGTGCCAGGAACCGCGGGTGCTGGTTCCGGGCCGTGAGCTAACGCTCACGTCCCGGGTACGGCCCCGACGACCTGCTTCGTCAGGTCCTGTTTCTTGTCGTTGAAAATGCGCATCTCGCCGCGCTTCAACTGGGGGTCGTCCTTCAAGTCCACCTGCAGCTTGAAGCGCTTCTCCAGTTCGGCGAAGCGTCGCGCCTCGGCCTCCACGAAGTAGAGCGCCACGTCGGGCGCGATCTTCACGGTGATGCGCTTGTTGCCTCCGAGCGCCGCCACGCGCCGCAGTGCGCGCTCCAACTTGACCAGCATGGTCTCGTTGCTCGGCACCTTGCCGAGTCCGCCGCACGTGGGGCAGTCCTCGGTGTAGTAGTGCAGCAGAGACGAACGTTCGCGCTGGCGCGTCATCTCGATCAGTCCCAGGTCCGACACGGCGAACGCCTTGGTACGGGCACGGTCCTTGCGCAACTCGGTACGCAACGTGTCGAGCACCGCACGCTTGTTCGACTCCGATTCCATGTCGATGAAGTCCACCACGATGATGCCGCCGATGTCGCGCAGCCGGAGCTGGCGCGGCACCTCGACTGCCGCCTCCATGTTCGTGCGGAAGATGGTCTCTTCCTGGTTCTTCTTGCCCGTGAAGCGCCCCGTGTTCACGTCCACCGCCACCAGGGCTTCGGCGTGATCGATGCAGATGTAGCCGCCTTTTTTCAGCCAGACCTTCCGCTCGAACGTCTTCTCGATCTGCGGCTCGATTCCGAAGGCGTCAAAAATGGGGTCCTTGCCTTGGTAGTGCCGCACGCGATCGGCGAGCTCCGGGCTCACGGCCTTCAAGTACTGCTCGATGTCGCCGTAGGAGTCGCCGTCGTCGATGAACACCTCCTCCACGTCCTCCGTGAACAGGTCGCGGATGAGGCTGGCGGACATCTCCAGTTCGCGGTGCACCAGCGAGGGCGCGCGTGCGCCCTGTGCCTTCTTCTCGATCTTCGCCCACAGGCGCGCGAGGTGCTTGATGTCGGCGGCGTATTCCGCGTCGCCCTTGCCCTCACCCACCGTGCGCGCGATCACGCCCACGCTCTTGGGCTTCAAGTCCGAGATGATGGCCTTGATGCGCTGGCGCTCGGAGCGTTCCTCGATGCGACGGGACACGCCGATGTGGTCCACCCCCGGCATCAGCACGCAGAACCGGCCGGGCAGGCTGATCTGCTGGGTCACGCGCGGGCCCTTGGTGCCGATGGACTCCTTGGTGATCTGCACGAGGATCTCCTGGCCCTTCTTGAGATGGTCCTCGATCTTCGGCACCGGAGCGCGGCGGCGGCGCTTCTGGTCACCGGTGGATTCGTCGGCGTCGGACAGGTCCTCGAGCGTCGACAACGATTCGGCCAGGTCCGAGGCGTGCAGGAACCCGGTCTTCGTCAGGCCCATGTCCACGAACGCGGACTGCATGCCCGGCAACACCGCGTTCACGCGTGCCTTGTAGACGTCGCCGACGGTGCGCCGTTGGTCGGCGCGCTCCACGAACAGCTCTGCGAGCTCGTCATTCTCGAGAATGGCGACGCGGGTCTCGTAAGAATCCGCGTTGATGATGATCCGCTGCTTCACGGGCGTCCTTCCCGGACGCGCAACCCGGCCTCGCCTAGTGCGCCGACAACAGGCGGAGCGGTTCGCACCGCTCGCCTCCCCGGTCCGCCCACAGCGCCGTGCGTTCCACGTCCACGGTGCGGGGGTCGGCTTCGGGAACCAGCAACCCGAGGAGGTCGTCGGGCCGGGCTGACGCGCGCAAGGTGAAGCGCAAGTGCAGGTCCAGCACCGCCGGGGCCTCGTCGAGGCTGGCGTGCATCGCCGCGATCGAAGGTCTGGCGTCGAATTCGCGTGCCTTGTCCTCGCTCTTCCGTCGCACGATGACCACGTCCCGAGCCAAAAGGCGCGAGGCGCGCTCGTGCAACTGCGAGTGCAGTTCGCCGGGAGCGATCCCGGCTTCGGCGAGATAGCTGGCCGGGAACCTCACCCGGTAGCTCGCGCCTTCCAACTGACTCATGAGCGAGGGAGACTTGTAGAGAATGGGCCGGAAGTCGGTCACCCGAAGCCCGTCCGGCAGCACGGCGTTCAACCTCTCGGCGAGGTCCACGCCCGGCGGTCGGGACAGCTCCAGATCGAACACTTCGGCCCGGGAACGAAATCCCAGCGGCAAGGGGGGCCCGAACGACATCTTGATGTGCGGGTGATGCCCCTGGGTGAAAGCGAGCGGCAACCCGGAGCGGCGCAAGGCCCGCTCCCAGCTGCGCATGAGGTCCAGGTGCGAGAGGAAGCGCATGCTCGCGCCCTTCTCGAACTCGATCCGGAAACGCGTGCTCGTGGCCACGCCGCCCGCGGTCGCGAACGCGCCGTTGCGGCCCGTGGGTCGGGCACGACGGCCGTACGCCGGCGCCGGAAGCGTGGCGAGGACCTGGTCCAGGTCCAGTTTCGCATGAGGCTGTTTGACCCACGGCCGCTGGTTACAGTCCACGACGCCGCAGGCGAAGCAGATGTCCTCGAGCCGGCAGTCGTCGATCACCGCGGCCTGGTCGGCGCGCTTCTTGTCGCGCATGAGGAACTTCTTGGTGACGGGCGACTGCACCACGTCCCACGGCTGCTCGGCCTCGACGTCGCGCTCGAGCAGGTAGCGCTCGGGATCCACCCCATGGTCGGCGAACACGTCGAGCCAGGTGGCGAAGCGCAGGTGCTCGCTCCAGGCGTCGAAGCGGCACCCGCGCCGATAGGCCGACTCGATCAACTCGCCCAGTCGGCGGTCGCCGCGAGTGAACACGCCCTCCAGCAGGCTGGTCTCGGCGTCGCGGTACTTGAGCGTGATGGGTTTGCCCTTGACCGCCTCGCGCAGCACGCCGAGGCGGCGGTTCAACTCCGCCGTGCCCACCTGCGCCGCCCATGCGAATGGCGTGTGCGGCTTGGGCACGTGCGGCGACACGCTCACCGTGATGCGGAACGACTTGTGGCCCGCGTCGCGGGCGGCCTGCCACGCCTTGTGCCCCAGCGTGAGGATGGCCTTCAAGTCGTCGTCGGTCTCGGTCGGCAGCCCGCACATGAAGTAGAGCTTGGCGCCGGTGTAACCCTCGCGTGCGGCGGTGGCCACCGAGTTCAGCAGCTCGGCCTCGGTGTGGTTCTTGTTGATCACGTCGCGCATGCGCTGGCTGCCGGCCTCGGGCGCCAGCGTGATGGTGCCCTTCTTCTGCGCCGCGATGCGGCGCGCCACGTCCACTGGCAGGTTGTCGGGACGCGTCGAGGGCAGCGACAGCTGCACGCGCGTCGGGCACAACAGGTCGGCCAGCGCGTTCACCTGCTCGACGATCTGGGTGTGGTCGGTGGAGCTGAGCGAGATGAGCGACACCTCTTCGAGCCCGGTGCCCTGGAGCCCGCGCAATACCTCGCTCACCACCTGCTGCGCGGGCTTCTCGCGCACCGGGCGGTTGATCATGCCCGCCTGGCAGAAGCGGCAGCCACGCGTGCAGCCGCGCATGACCTCCACCGACAGGCGGTCGTGCGTGATCTCGCCCACCGGCACGAGCGGCATGGGCGGGTAGTACTCGGCCTTGAGCTCCTTGACGTAGGCGGACCACACCCGGTCCGGGAACCCGGGACGCGCGCGCGGCACCTGCCAGCCCTCGGCGGTGGTGGTGGTGGCGTAGCCCGACGGCACGTAGGTGCCCGGCACGTGCGCCAAGCGCCGCAGCAGGGCGGGACGCGACCAGCCGTCACGCTTGGCCCTCCGCACCAGGTCCACGACGCGGTGGATCACCTCCTCGCCGTCGCCGATCACGAACGCGTCGATGAACTCGGCCATGGGCTCGGGGCTGAAGGCCTGCGCGCCGCCGGCGATGACCAGCGGATGGCTCGCGTCGCGCTCCACGCTCTTGAGCGGCAGTCCCGCCAGCTCGAGCATCATGAGCACGTTCGTGTACTGGAGTTCGTACTGCAGCGAGAAGCCCAGTACGTCGAAGCGCGTGGCGGGTTCGTGCGACTCCAACGAGAACAGCGGAATACCCAGCCGGCGCATCTCGGCCTCGGCATCGGGCCACGGTGCAAACGTCAGCTCGCACGCCGTGTCGGCGCGGCGGTTCAGCACGTGGTGCAGGATGCGGATGCCCAGGTTGGAGAGCCCGATCTCGTAGGCGTCCGGGAACGCGATCAACACGCGCACCTCGGCCGAATCGAGCGACTTGGCGGCCTCTCCCAGCGCGTGCCCCAGGTAGCGATTGGGTTTGGAGACGCGCGGAAGCAGCTGGTGCTCGATGAGTTCCTGGACGGGGACCGTCATGGAAGGCGGTGATTCTCCGTGGGCAGCGGGACCGCGGTGGAGTCGAACCACCGCGCTTACCCGGCGGCGCCGTGGCGCCCGGAAAGGACCGTTCCCAGGGCCCTTCCTCCTGCCGGATGACGTCGCACGGTAGCACGGCCCGAGCCCCGGTCGCCACCGGAGCCGCGCCCGCAACCCGTTGTGCCCGACAACGCTCACCCCAGCGCCTGAAGCCTGCACCGCCGGGCGAGTCGGCGGCGCGTCTGCTATTTTGGTCCGGCTTCCACGCCAGAACCCAGGGAGAGCGTTCGCCCCATGAAGGTCTCCGACCGCACCTACTTCACGCTCAAGCGCCTGCATTCCCTCACCGGCGTGGTGCCCGTGGGCCTGTTCCTGATCGAGCACCTGTTCACGAACGCCCGCGCGCTCCAGGGCCCCGACGCGTTCGACCGCGCCGCGGCCGAGCTGGCCCGCCTGCCGTTCGTGGTGCTGCTCGAGGCGTTCGGGATCTGGCTGCCGATCCTGTTCCACATGGTGCTCGGTATCCTGATCGCTACCACGTCGCAATCGAACGTGGGCAAGCATGGTTACGCGCGCAACTGGCAGTACACGCTGCAGCGCGCGAGCGGCCTGCTGTTGGTGTTCTTTCTCCTGTACCACACGTGGGCGCTGCGCTTCGCCGGCGGCTACCTCACGTCGGCGAGTCCCTATCAGTACGTGAACCAGCACCTGGCGAATCCCGCGGTGATGGCGTTCTACGTGCTGGGGACCGTTGCGGCCTGCTTTCACTTCGGCAACGGCCTGTTCGGTTTCGCCATCCACTGGGGCCTCGTGACGGGTCGGAACGCGCAGCGCATGGCGGCGCGCTTGAGCCTGATCGTGTTCCTCGCGTTGTCCGCGCTGGGAATCGCGGCACTTTTCGGGTTCCAGGGGCTGCGGCTGGACTTCCTGCAGAAGCCGCACGCGAACGAGCACGGCGCCGTGGTCCTGGAGCGGGGGTCGCGCTGATGGCCGCCCCACGCGTCGCAGTGGTCGGCGGAGGTCTCGCCGGCCTCATGACCACGATCAAGCTGGCCGAGGCGGGTGTGCCGGTGGACCTGTTCTCCATCGTCCCGGTGAAGCGCTCGCACTCGGTGTGCGCGCAGGGCGGCATCAACGGCGCGGTGAACGTGAAGGGCGAGAATGACTCGCCCGAGATCCATTTCAACGACACCTGTCGCGGCGGCGACTTCCTCGCGCACCAGCCCCCGGTAAAGGGCATGTGCTATGCCGCGCCCGGCGTGATCTACCTGTTCGACCGCATGGGCGTTACGTTCAATCGTACGCCCGAAGGGCTGCTCGACTTCCGCCGCTTCGGCGGCACGCTGCACCACCGCACCGCGTTCGCCGGCGCGACCACCGGCCAGCAGTTGCTGTACGCACTTGATGAACAGGTCCGCCGCCACGAGGCCGGAGGCCTCGTGACTAAATACGAAGGCTGGGAGTTCGTGGGCGCCATTCGCGACGGCGCGGGCCGCTGCGTGGGGTTGACGGCGCTGAACTTGATGACCATGCAGCCACGGGCATTCGGCGCCGCGGCGGTGGTCATGGCCACCGGCGGCCCGGGGCTCATGTTCGGGCGCAGCACCAACTCCATCATCAACTCGGGTTCGGCCGCGGCGGCGGCGTACATGGACGGAGCCGACTACGGCAACGGCGAGTTCATCCAGATCCACCCCACCGCCATCCCGGGCCTGGACAAGCTGCGCTTGATGAGCGAGTCCGCCCGCGGCGAGGGCGGTCGCGTGTGGGTGCCGAAGCAGAAGGGTGACGCCCGCCCGGCACGCAGCATCCCCGAGAACGAACGCTGGTACTTCCTCGAGGAGCGCTATCCCAAGTACCAGAACCTCGTGCCGCGCGACGTCGCGAGCCGCGAGATCCACAACGTCTGCGTGGACCTGGGGCTCGGCGTGGGCGGCGACATGGCCGTGTACCTGGACCTCACCCACATCCCGCGCGCGACGCTCAAGAAGAAGCTCGAGGGCATCCTCGAGATCTATGAGAAGTTCACGGGCGAAGATCCGTGCGAAGTGCCCATGAAGATCTACCCGGCCGTCCACTACTCGATGGGCGGACTGTGGGTGGACTACGAGCGCACCAGCGACGGGTTCCTGAACCTGTCGAGCCCGCGCAACCAGGCCACGAGCATCCCGGGTCTCTACGCGGTGGGCGAGTGCGACTACCAGTACCACGGCGCCAATCGTCTCGGCGCCAACTCGCTCTTGTCCTGCGTGTACGCGGGCCAGGTGGCGGGCCCGGCGGTGCTGGCGTGGATTGGCGGCGCGGCTGCCGCCACCGAGACCCCCGGCCCGCTGCTGGAGGCAGCGGAGAAGCGATGCTCGGACCGCTTCGCCGACCTGTCCCGGCGCGAGGGTCCCGAAAACCCCTACGTGCTGGCCGAGGAGCTGGGGAAGACGATGCTCGAAAACGTCACAATCGTGCGCGACAACGCCAAACTCCGCGAGACCGACGCGAAGCTGCAGCAGCTTCAGGAGCGCTGGCACCGAGCGGGCGTGCTCGACCACGGCACGTGGTCCAACGCGCCGCTGTCGTTCCTGAACCAGCTGTGGAACATGCTGCACTTGGCGCGCGTGGTCACGTTGGGTGCGCTGGCGCGCGACGAGAGTCGCGGGGCGCACTACAAGCCGGATTTCCCCAAGCGCGACGACGCGAACTGGTTGAAGACCACGGTCGCATCGTTCACTCCCGAAGCCCCGCGTTTCCGCTACGACCCCGTGGACGTGACGCTCTACGCGCCGGTCGAGCGCAAGTACGACTAGGAGGCGACGATGGCGCGAACGACGATCGAGCTTCGGGTCAAGCGACAGGATACGCCGACCGGTCGGGATCGTTGGGAAGAGTTCTCGCTCCCCTGGCAGCCGAACATGAACGTGATCTCCTGCCTGATGGAGATCCGCAAGCACCCGGTGACCCGGCAGGGCGAGACGACCACTCCGGTGCACTGGGAGTCGTCCTGCCTGGAGGAGGTGTGCGGCTCGTGCACCATGCTCGTGAACGGCAAGCCCCGCCAGTCGTGCACCGCGCTGATCGATCTGCTCGGCGACGGCCCGGTGACGTTGGAGCCGCTGCGCAAGTTCCCGGTGGTGCGCGATCTGCAAGTGGACCGCTCTTCCATGTTTGACGCCCTCAAGCGTGTGAAGGCGTGGATCCCGATCGATGGCTCGTACGACCTGGGACCGGGCCCTCGCCTCTCGCCCGCCGAGCAAGAGGTCAGCTACGCGTTCTCGCGCTGCATGACGTGCGGCTGCTGCATGGAGGTCTGCCCGCAGTACAACGATCACTCGGACTTCATGGGGCCCGCGCCACTGGCGCAGGTGCGACTGTTCAACAGCCATCCCACCGGCCGCATGAACGCGCGGGAGCGGCTGTCCGAGATCATGGGCCGCGGCGGCCTCGCGGACTGTGGCAACGCCCAGAACTGCGTGGAGGCCTGCCCCAAGGACATCCCGCTCACCGAGGCATTCGGCGAGCTGGGCCGACAGACCACGCTGCTGTGGTTGAAGCAACTGTTCGGCAAGTGAGCCTCGGCGGGAGCCTGCGATGACGGGACCGTTCGCCTCCGAATCGCGCTCGGGTTCGGGCGGCGTGGCGCGCGCGCTCCTCGACGAGCTCGAGCGCTTCGCCCTGACCGACCGCAGCGCGGACGGGACGGGACTACGCGCGGCGCTGCTCGCGTGGCTACGCGAGGCGCAGGCGGCGCAGCCGAGCATGGCGCTCGTGCACCAAATGGCGGCCCGTGCGCTGGCCGTGGCCGACACATCGGTGGCGCGAGGCGAACGCGTAAACGACATGCGCGCGCACCTCGCCGCGAGCTGCGACGCCGAGCGTGAGGACCTGGCGCGCGCCGTGCGAGACGCCGCCAAGTTGGCCGCCCAGCTCGTGACCGAGCGCGAGCCGTGGGTGGCCACGCTGTCGGCAAGCGAGGGCGTGCTGGCAGCGATTTCAGAGTTGGCGGCCTCCGGCCGCCGGGTGCGGGCAATTGTGGCGGAGAGTCGGCCACACTTCGAGGGCCGCGAGACGGCGCGCGAGCTGGCCGCCGCCGGTATCGAGACCTGGCTCGTGGCCGATGCGGCGCTGCCGCTGCTGCTTTCGCAGGTGAGCGCGGTGTGGCTCGGGGCCGACGCGGTGACCGAGCAGGGCATCGTCAACAAGATCGGCTCCTACACCGCCGCACTCGCCGCGCGCGAGCACGGCGTGCCGGTGTGGGCGATCGCGGTGCGGAAGAAGTTCCTGCCCGGCGACACGCCGGCGCTGGGCATCGCCGAGATGCCGGCCGCGGAGTTGTGGGACGGCGCCCCCACCGGCGTGAGCCCGCGAAACGTGTATTTCGAGATGGTGCCGGCGGCACTGCTGCGCGGCGTGGTCGTGGAGGACGCCGTGCTGGGCGCCACCGAGTGCGCCGTGGCCGCACGCGACCGCGAACTGCCTGCGGAGCTGGCGGCGGCGCCGCGCGGATGACCGAACCCGAATTCAGCATCTCCCCCATGGCGGCGGGCGACGCCGAGGCGGTGCTGGCAGTGTTCGCCGAGGGCATCGCCTCCGGCGACGCCACGTTCCAGACCGAGGCCCCCGACTGGCCCGAGTGGGATGCGGGGCACTTGCCCGCACCGCGGCTGGTGGCGCGTGACGCCCAGGGCGTCCTGCTCGGCTGGTGCGCGCTGTCGCCCGTATCGAAGCGCCCGGTCTACGCGGGCGTGGTGGAGGAGAGCGTGTACGTGGCGGCCGCCGCGCGTGGTCGCGGCGTGGGCCGTGCGCTGCTCGAGGCCATGGTGCGTGCGTCCGAGGCCGCCGGCCTATGGACGCTCCAGGCGGGGATCTTTCCCGAGAACGCCGCCAGCATCGCGCTCCACGAGGCGTGCGGGTTCCGAATCGTCGGGCTGCGCGAGCGCATCGGCCTGCGCCTGGGCCACTGGCGCGACGTGATGCTCATGGAGCGCCGGAGCCGTGTGGCGGGACCTCAGTCCAGCTCGTAGTCGAGCACGTACGAGTGCCGACCGGATTCGATGACAATGTCCATGCGCCCCTTGAGGCTGGTGCCCGCGCTCAGCATTTCGCCCTTGCTCGTGGCCTCGAGCTCCCCGTGGAACTGCTTGTCGAGGGACAGGCGACTGAAGCTCACGCCCTCGCGCGAGGCATCGCTGGGGAGCGGCTTCAATGCGACTTCGAACGGGCCGGAGGCTCGGTTGGGCATGGCGTGGGTTTGTCCTCAGGAAAGTGGCATCGCTCGTGGAAGCCAGCGATGGACTCGCGTGCAGTAGTCCTCGTAATCCGTCCCGAACTGTCGGCGAAGGTGAGGCTCCTCGTAGAGCACGACGAACAGGTGAAAGCCGGCTGCAACGCACAGAGAGTAGCCGAAGATGGCCATCGCTCCGAACATCACCGCCTGCCCCAGGATCACCGTCAGCACCCCGACGTACATGGGATTGCGCGTGTAGCGGTAGAGCCCGCGGATCACGAGCCGCGGGGGCGGATCCAGCGGCATCGGCGTGCCACGACCGAACGCCGCGAAATCCCACACGCACCATGCGTAGATCGCGGCGCCGAGCGCCGTCACAGCGACGCCCATCGCGAACGCTGCGCCCCCGGCGAGTATTCGCTCTGGCGCCACCAGCAGGGGTAGGTAGACCGCGACCGTGCCGGGGATGACCAGTGTGAACAGCCCGGCCTTGAGCAACAACACCGTCATGCCGGCTTCGCGAGCACGTAGATCCTCGGGCAGAGCTTGCCGAGCATCTGGTAGACGCCCCAGTGGCAGTCACCGAGTTCGGCTTCGAATGCGACGGGACCGAGTTCCTCCTGGAGCCGGGCGCGCGCGCGCGTCATCCGAGCGATGTAGAGGAGCTGCTTCGAGGTCCGTCCCCCGCCGTGCTCCTCCCCGTACTCGCGCCATTCACTGGCGAGGATGTCCCGCTCGGCGACCTCGAGCCCCGCGGACCGGACTGAGATCTCGAAATGCTCGACAGACATGCTCTCCGCCGTCGTGGCCACCGCGGCGTAGAGCCGTGCCGCTTCGCGAGGTTCCAGCAGATCGGTGGCGAACGTCTGGAACACGAGCATCCGACCGCCCGGCCGGAGCACCCGAGCACATTCCCGAAGGGCCGCGCCCAGCGCGGGCACGTGATTGAGCATGTCGCGGCACCAGATGAAATCGACGGAATCGTGTGCGCAAGGGATCGACTCGATCTGTCCGCCGACGACGTGGACGGTTTCGGCCAGTTCCCGCTCGGATACGAGCCGACGGGCAAGCTGCAGGTTGTGCGCCACCGGATCGACGGCAACGACCCGGCAGCCGGATCGCCGTGCGAGTTGGCAGGCGTGGCGCGCGTCCCGGCTGCCGATGTCGAGGAGCACGTGGCCGCGGGCGAGCCCCAGCGCCATCATCTTGTCGTGGAGCGTGCTCGGCCCGCGCGGGTCCAGGCTTCGCTCGAGCCTGGCGCGGATCTCGTCGTCCGGCATGCCCTGATCACCGTACATCTCCTGGATCGAGAGGCTCCTGCCAGGCTCGGTCATCGTTTCGCCGTCGCATGGCGTCAGGGACGCCTGCCCGCGCCTTTCTTGTGGCTCGCCTGCGCCTGTCGCCCGGCCAGGAATGCTGCCATCGGGATCCCGATCACGGCGGCGACGGACATCCAGCCGGGATGCGGGATCGCCACGAGATTCGCGATCGTCGCCGCCAGAATGAGGCCGCCCACCAGCGCGGCGTAACGCAGTTCGTGCGCTTTGGCGATGGCGCACGCCACGGCGGTGCCCGCGAACGCCGCGATCACCCACGCGGCGAGCACGAACAGCAGCGCACCGCTCGGTATCGACTGCATGTAGGCGCGGAGTTGCTCGGGCTTCGTGACATCCAACCCCGGGGGCAGGGGAAAGACCGTGTGGCCCAGGGTCTCGATGATGCCGACCGACGCGAACGCGACCACGATGCCCAGCAACGCTGCAATGGTGGAACGGACTCTGGGATTCACGGGGCACCTCATGCGCGCGGCCGCGCCCAGCGCTCGGCCGCCAGGGGGCCGGAGCATCGCGCTCCGCGGAGCGTGTCGTCAATCGCCCGCTCGCCTGCGACCCGCCCCTACCCCACCCGCACGCCCTCCGCCCGAAGAAATCTCCCCGTGTGCGACGCCTCGCACGCGGCCACGGCCTCGGGCGGGCCCTCCACCACCAGCTCGCCGCCGCCGTCGCCCCCGTCCGGGCCCAGGTCCACCACCCAGTCGCTGCAGCGGATGACATCCGAGTTGTGCTCCACCACGACCACCGTGTCGCCGCGCTGCGTGAGGTCGTCCAGCACGTCCATCAGGCGTTGCACGTCGGCCCAGTGCAGGCCCACGGTGGGCTCGTCCAGCACGTAGAGCGACGGGCCCGCACCCTTCTCGGCCAGCTCGCGGGCGATCTTCAGTCGCTGCGCCTCCCCGCCCGAGAGCTGATTGGCGGGCTGGCCAAGTCGCAGGTAGCCGAGTCCCACCTGGCGCAACACGTGCAGGGGCCGCGTGAACCTGGGCTCGCGGCCGAAGTGGTCGAACGCGGTGTCCACGGTCATGTCGAGCGTCTCCTTGATGTTCGCGCCGCGCACCCGCACATCGAGCACCTCGGGCTTGAACCGCGTGCCGCCGCAGACTTCGCACGGCACCAGCAGGTCGGCGAGGAAATACATCTCCACCTGCACCCAACCGGCGCCCTCGCAGTGCTCGCAGCGCCCGCCGGCCGCGTTGAACGAGAACGCGCCATCTTTAAGCCCCCGCGCCATCGCGGCCGGCGTGCGTGCAAACACCTCGCGCAATGCGGTGTAAGCGCCCATGTAGGTCACCGGGCAGCTGCGTGGCGTGCGGCCGATCGGGGACTGGTCCACGAGTGCGACGCGCTTTAACTTCTCCAGCCCCTTCACCGCGCGGTGGGCACCCACGGGGTCGTCCTCGCGGCCCTCGAATCGTTTAAACGCCGCGCGATAGAGCACGTCCTCCACCAGGCTGCTTTTCCCGGAGCCTGAGACACCAGTGACGGCGGTGAGCCGCCCAAGCGGGAACCGCGCGGTCACGTCGCGCAGGTTGTGATGCGTCGCCCCCTCCACCACCAGGTAGCCGTCGGGCTTCCCCTGATGCGGCGTACGCGTCACGCGCTTCTCGCCACCGAGGTAGGCGGCCGTGGCCGAGTCCTTGGCGTTCGCGATGCCCGCCGCCGGGCCGGCATAGAGCAGCTGGCCGCCGAGCTCGCCGGCACCCGGCCCCAGGTCGGCCAGGTACTCGGCGGCGCCGATCACCAGCGGGTCGTGCTCCACCACGACCAGCGTGTTCGAGCGCGCGGTGAGTTCGCGTAGGATCTCGATCAGGCGCTCGGTGTCGCGCGGGTGGAGTCCGGCGGTGGGCTCGTCGAGCACGTAGAGCGTGTCCGCCAGATTGGCGCCGAGCGCGTTGGCCAGCTCGATGCGCTGCGCCTCGCCGCCCGAGAGCGTGCGCGTCAACCGGTCGAGTGACAAGTAGCCCAGGTCCACGCGCAGCAGGAACCGGAGCCGCGACTGCAGCTCGCCCAGCGCCACGCCGGCGATCACCCGCTGCGACTCGCCGAACTCCAGCCCTGCCACGAAGCGCGCCGTCTCGGCCACGGGCAGCGCACACACTTGGGCGATGTTCTTGCTTCCGAGCGTCACGTGCAGCGCTTCGGGCCGGAGTCGGGTGCCCAAGCAATCGCCACACGTCCTCGGCACCTGGTAGCGCTTCACCACGAACCGGTTGCCGGCCTTGTACGACTTCTGCTGCAGCCGCTCGAGGAACGGGATCACGCCACGAAAGTCCTTGGCGCCCTCGATCAGCAGCTTCTTGTGAGCGAGCGAAAGATTCTCCCATGGCTCATCGAGCGGCACCCCCTTGTCCTGCGAGAGCTTCTGGAGTCGCGGCCACGCCACCGTGCGCCACGAGCCGGCCCATGGCGCGAGCGCGCCTTGGCGCAGCGACTTGGACGGGTCGGGCACGATCAACTCGGGCGCGAACGTGAGCACGTCGCCGAATCCTCGGCAGGTGGGGCACACGCCCAGCGGACTGTTGAACGAGAACAGCGCCGGCTCGGGACTCATGGCGGGCGTGCCACAGTTTGAGCATTCCCAGCGCTCGTTGCGGTTCTCGGAGCCTCCGGCCCCGACCACGAGGGCGAGGCGACGTTCGCCGCGGCGGAACGCCTGTTCGCAGGCCTCCACCAGCCGCTCGCGTTCGTCGGCGCGCCACTTGAACCGGTCCACCACCACGTGCACGAGCCGGGCGGTCTTCTTGAGCTTCGGCGCGGGGTCCATGGCCACCACCTCGCCGCCGATCCAGGCGCGCGTGTAGCCAGCCCGGAGCAGGTGGCCGGCCTGCTCGACCCACGACAGTTTCGCCGACAGCGTCACGGGCGCCAGCACCAGCACCGCCTCGTCCTCGCGCCACGCCTCGGCCTCGCGCGCGATGCTCTGCGGCGAGTCGGCCGTGACCTCGCGCTCGCACTTGGCACAGTGCACCGCGCCCAGGCGCGCGAACAGCAGCCGCAGGTAGTCGTGGATCTCGGTCGCCGTGCCCACGGTGGAGCGCGCACTCCGCGCCGGCGCGCTCTGGCGGATGCTCACCGCCGGCGTGAGCCCGGTGATCGAGTCCACGTCGGGGCGCGGCAGCCGGTCCAGGAATTGCTTGGCGTAGGTGCTCACTGACTCCACGTAGCGACGCTGCCCCTCGGCGTAGAGCGTGTCGAACGCCAGCGAGGACTTGCCCGAGCCCGACACGCCGGTCACCACGGAAAGCGCGCCGCGGGGCAGGTCCAGGTCGATGCCGCGCAGGTTGTGCTGGCGGGCGCCTCGGATGCGAATGGCGACGATGGGTTCGGGCGGGCTCAAGGGGGCGCGAGAGGTTGGATGTGAGCGCCGGGAGTCACCCGCCGCGGAGCGCACACCCTAGCACGCAGGACTTTCAGGTGGCCGGCGGCGGCGCGGCCGGGCCGGAGCGAGCCTCAGCCCTCATGGACCTCGGAATGAGAAGGTGCGGGCGGCCCGTCCATCCGTGGCGGGCCGCGCCGCGCGTGCCGGGGATGACGGCTCATCCTGGCTCAGAATCCCCGACCCGACATCGGTGGCAGGAGCGACGCGGCGCACGATCAAGCGGAACGCTGCATCGCTGCAAAAAGGCGAGGGGCGGCCGGCGTGAGCCAGCTCGCCCCTCAGGACGTGCCAGGTCCAGAATACCGGTTACTTCTTCTTCTTCGCGGCCTTCTTCTTCGTGCCCTTCTTCTTCGCAGCCTTCTTCTTGGCAGCCATGTGAGGATCACCTCCCCATTCAGGACGTGAAGCGAGTCGGAGTCGAGTTCAACACGCTGCGACGCGCACACCTGAACGCATCGCTCGTCGAGTGACTAGTGCAGCTTGTGTGCCAATCGTCCGACTTCGACGCGACGAGCTCACTCATGTGCAAGCGAAGACGTCGCTTAGGTAACGAGAATAAATCCACGAGCTGTGAACGGCGTGCGCCGGAGGCATGTGGAGAACTCCGCTAACTGTCAACAATCTGGCTCGTTACGCGGATGCGCGCAGGTAACTGATTGCGAGCGCGTGCGATGGTGCGAGGTGTCCAGAACGTTGTGAGTGCCAAGAAACGCGACACTCAACGACGCGCGGCATGCATCACGCGCGTTCGACGGTCCGCTCGCTCGCTTCCTCGATGCGCAGCCGGCGCAACTTCTCGATGAGTCCCTGACGCGAGATGCCGAGGATGCGTGCCGCGCGACTCTTGTTGCCCGACGTGAGGCGAAGCACTTCATTGATGTGCTCCATCTCGATCTGCGCCAGCGTCGGCAGGCTCAGCACGTCACGCATCGCCGCCGCGGCCGAACTTCCGGGCGAGGTGCGCCGTCCGAGCATCTCCGGCGGCAGGTGCTCGGCCTCGAGCTGGTCTCCCTCCTCGAGCAGCACCACGCGCTCGATCAGGTTGCGCAACTCGCGCACGTTGCCGGGCCAGGGGTACGCCTCGAGCAGGCGGTTGGCCTCGGGCGTGAGCTCGATGAACCCCTTCTGGAACTTGCGCGAGAACTCCTTCATGAAATGAAGCGAGAGCATGCCCACGTCGCCCTCGCGGTCGCGGAGCGCCGGCAACATGATGCTGACGACCTTGAGCCGGAAGTAGAGATCGCTCCGGAATCGCCCCAGCCGCACCTCCTCGTCGAGGTTCTTGTTCGTGGCGGCCATGATCCGGATGTCGACCGAGATGTCCTGCGCGCCGCCCACCCGCTTGAAGTTGCGGTGATCGATGAACCGCAACAACTTGGCCTGGGTGGGCAGCGGCATGTCGGCGACCTCGTCCAGGAACAGCGTGCCGCCGTCGCACAGCTCGACCAGGCCCTTCTTGGTGTCAGTGGCGTCGGTGTAGGCGCCCTTCTCGTGGCCGAACAGCTCGTTCTCGAGCAGCGCCTCCTGGAACGACGAGCAGTTCACTTCCATGAGTGGCGCCTGCGCGCGGTCGCTCCGGTAGTGGACGGCTCGGGCGACCAATTCCTTGCCGGTGCCGCTCTCGCCCGTGATGAGCACGCTGGTCGCCTTGCTGCGCACTAGCTTCTCGATGAGCACGCGCACCTGCCGCATGGGACCCGACTGGCCGATGATCTCCTCGCCCGAATAATGCTGCCACGCCCGGCGCCGGTAGAGGTCCAGTTCGGTGGCCTGGCGGAACGTGCGGCCGGCGGACTCCACCGCCAACACGATCTCTTCCATCTCGTAGGGCTTGCGCAGGAAGTCGCAGGCGCCGTGCTTCATGGCGTCCACCGCGGTCTGCACGTCACCGTAGGCCGTGATGATGATGACCTGGAGCAGCGGATCCAGTTCGCGCGCGCGGCGCAGCACGGACACGCCGTCCGTGTCGGGCAGCCGCATGTCGAGGATCATGACCTGCGGCTTCAAGGAGCCCACCTTCTCCAGCCCCTCGGCGCCGGTGCTCGCCACGTCCACGGTGTAGCCGCTGGAACGCAGCACCTTGCCCAGCGATTTCCGGATCAGGAGCTCGTCGTCCACCACCAGCACGGAGGTCTTCATGGCTATTCCTCCGGTTTGCCGGGCGGTTCGGCCGGCACGGGCACCGAGAGACGCAGCGTGGCGCCGCCGCCGGGGTTGTTTTTTGCAGTTATGACGCCTCCGGCGTCTCTCACGATCTGGACCGAGATGGGCAGGCCCAACCCGGTGCCCATGGAGCGCGTGGTGAAGAACGGGTCGAAGATCTTCTCCATCAGTTCCTTCGGGATGCCAACGCCCGTGTCGGCGACGGACACGTCCACGAGCGAGCGGCGCGTGCGGTATCGGCGCACTCCGGTGGTGAGCGTGAGCTCGCCGCCCTCGGGCATGGCCTGGATGGCGTTCAGGCACAGGTTCAACAGCACCTGCTGCAGCAGGTCCGGGTCGGCGATCACCAGCGGCAGATCGTCGGCCAGCTCGCGGGTCACGTTCACCTTGGAGTCGCGCAGCTGGAGATCGAGCAGGTCCAGGGTTCGCTCCACCACTTGGTGCAGGTCGCACGCCTGCGAGCGGGCCTGCGGCGGGCGCGCGAACATGAGCAGGCCGGTGATGATCTGCTCGATGCGGTCCAGCTCCTGGATGACGTCGTCCAGGTCCTCGCGGCGCGGGTCGCGGGGCTTCAGCTTGGACGCCACGAACTGCACCGTGGTGCGGATGCCGGTGAGCGGGTTACGGATCTCGTGCGCCACGTACGCCGACAGCTCGCCCAACGAGACCAGCCGGTCGATCTTCTTCTGGAACTCGCCGTCCTCGGTCTCGGAGATGGCCTCGGCGATCACCACCGAGCCCGCCAGCTCGCCGTCCTCGTCGCGCATGGGCACGGATTCGCCGCGCAGGGTGAGGTCGCGATCGCCGGTCTCGATGCGGAAGTCACGCGACTCGCGCGCCGCGCCCTTCAACCAGCGTGCGTCGGCGCCCGGGAACACGCGGTTGCCCGGCAGCGACAGGAGCGCGCCCGGCTCCACGCCAAGCAGCTCCTCGATGCGCCGGTTCGCGTACACCACCTTGCGCTCGCGATCGAGCGCGACGGCACCCATCTCGAGCGCGTCCAGTACCAGCGCCGGCAAGGCGTTCGAGCGCTCGGGGGCCTCGGCTTCGGGCGGGCGTTGGGCGATATCGGTGCGCACGGCTGCGTTCCCTCGCGGCCCGCAGTCGCAGAACGGGCACTCGGCTCGCACGACCGCGGCCGGCGCCGCTCCCTCGGCGGGCATGACGTCGTGAGCCACAGGTAGCACAGCGGCACCCCCGCCGCAATCGCGGAGTGCGCGGAGCGTGCGCCTCGCGACGCAGAGGCTGGCACCGAACGGCGCCAGCCTCCTCGCGGATCAGCTGCTGCGACGGACTACTTCTTCGCCGCCTTCACGGGCTTGGTGGCCTCGGCCTCGTGGCCGGACTCCGCCATCGCCCCCGCCACGTGGTTGTCCAGCATGTGGCTGCCGAGCATGGAGGCATACACCTCCCCGGGCATCTGGCCGAGCGTCACCGCGATCTGCTTCTCGGCACCCGCGCGCAGCACGGTGTAGCTGATGCTCTGTCCGATCTTCCACTCGCCCTTGGCCTTCTTCATGGCCTCCTTGTCGGCCATCTTGGCGCCGTTCAAAGCCACCAGCACATCCCCGACCTCGAAGCCGGCCGTAGCCGCAGGGCTTCCGGCGGTGATGGACTTGACCGAGGTCGTGCCGTTCTCGGCCGTGTCGTACTGCAGCCCGGCCCAGCCCTTGTCCTTGCTCTTGGACCAGTGGTTCAGGCAGGCCTGCGTGCCTTCCCCGCACTTGCCGGCACCGCCCGCCAGTGCCGGAGCGGCGAGCGCCACAACGAACGCCACGACCATCACCCAGCTGATTCGCTTCATAAATGAGTCCCTCCCTGAGACTGCCCGTCGAGACGGGAACGGGGTGCGGATCTCGCCCCCCACTTCACCTGCTATCTAGCTCCCGCGCTCGCGGCGTACTCAACCTGAATGCGCGCGGCACTGCAATGGCGTTGTCAAATGCTACGGGTGGGCCATCGCAGTCAGCGGCGCTCCCGGAATGCGCGCGAGACGCTATACCGGCAGCGCTTCGCCGGGTCGCCAATCGCTGGCGGCGAGCGAGTCGAGCAGTGCCATCACCGCCGCGCGCTCGGCGTGGGTCGCGAGCAGCACGACGTCGCCGGGTCGCGTCCACGCCATGGCCGCACGCACGGCCGCGAGTTCATCTGCGTGGTGCGACAGCCGTTCGGCCGGCAGCCCCACGGAGTGGAACTCGCTCGCAAGCACCGCCGGCACCTCGCCGGGAGCGCGCCCGCGCCAGAATCGCGGCATGTCCTTCAGGAACACGTGATCCGGACGCATCGCCATCGCCGCGCGCGCGAGCGCACGGATGCTGGTGTCGTCGCGGTCCCCCGCCTGCCCCAGCACGATCGCCCGGCGCTCGGCAGGGATCGCCGCGACGGTCTCCGCGAGCGCCTCCATGCCGTGGGGGTTGTGCGCGAAATCCACGATGGCCGTGCAGCCGTTGAGGCGCCAGATATTGGCGCGGCCCGGATTGGCCTCGGGCGTCGGCGCGAACGACGTGAGTCCCGCGCGCATCGCCGCGAGCGGCAGTCCCACCGCCGCGGCGGCTCCGATCGCGCCGAGCGCGTTGCGCAGGTTGTAGCGCGCCGCACCCGCGAACGCGATCGGCACGTCGGACGTGGCGATCACTCGCGTGACCGTGCCCTCGCGTTGGAGCCAGAGCGCATCGTCCTCCAGCCACGCGGCGTCGCCGCCCGCGGCGCGGTGGGCGCGGACCCGCACTTCCGCGGGATCGAGCGTGCACCACAGCACGCGTGCGCCCAGCGCAGGCCCTCGCTCGCGCAGGCGAGTGTCGTCGGCGTTCAAGACCACGCGGCCGTCCGCTCCCACGGCTCTCGCCACCACCATCTTGGCGTCCGCCAGCGAGTCGGCGTCGAAGATCCCGTACTCGCCGAGGTGGTCCTCGGCCACATTGGTCACGACCGCAGCCTGCACGCGCGCGATCGGCAGTCCGCGGCGAAGGATGCCGCCACGCGCCACCTCGAGCACCCCTAACTGCACGCGACGGTCGCGCAGGACGGTCCGCGCGCCATTGGGGCCCGAGTAGTCGCCGGTCGCCACGATCTCGGCGCCCACCTCCACCCGGTCGGTGCTGGTCACGCCCGCCACGCGCCCCGCGGCTCGCGCCATCGCCGCGAGCAGCCGCACGGTGGTGGTCTTGCCGTTCGTACCCGTCACGAGGGCCACGGGAACGTCGTGAACCGTGCCCCACTGAACGCGCGCCGGCGACCGAGGCAGCCGGCGGAGCGGCCACGTGCGCGAACCCTCGCCCAGCCCGACCGACACGCGCTTGTCGTCGGCTAGGAACGTGACGCCGCGCGCGTTCGCCTCGTCGCGCAGGGCGAGCAGGGCCGGGCGGGCCTCGGCCTCGATCGCCGCGCGGAGCCGCTCGGACTCGGCCTCGAACGCCGCCACGGACTCGCCACCCGGCTCCAGGGAATCGCGCGCGAGGGCGAACGCCCACTCGTTCACCTCGGTGGCCGCGTAGAGCGCATCGATCGGGGCCGCGAACGCCAGGCTGGCGCCCTGCGGCCAGGCGCGCCACGACCGCTCGGCGCCGCTCCAGCCCACGACCGCGAGCATCCGGTCCAACGCCTGCTCCCAGGCCGCGGCGAACCTGGCCGTGCCGTGCGAACCCAGCCGCACCTCCAGCACGGCGCCGGCTCCGGCGAGCAGCAGGTTCGGGCCGGTGAGCCGGCGCGAGTCGAGCAGCGTGATCGCCGCAGGCACCACGGGTGGCGTGTCCGTGGTCAATCCACGATTTCCGGTTCGGCGCCGACCAGCCGCACGCCGCGAGAGTCCCGCACGAAGCCTCGCCCATCCGAGAGCTCCTGCGGGCCGGAGGCCTGTTCGACCTGCATGGGCGCGGGCGCGGCTTTGCCGGCGCCGCGCGCACGTCCCCCTTCCGGCTCGAACTGGGTGACCTGGTTCCAGGTACGCTGCAGCGCGTCGGCGAACAGCAGCACCAGGTCGCCGGGCTTCGCCATGCGCAATGCGCGGTCCACCGCGCGGGTCTCCTCGGGCACGACCTCGATCACCTCGGACGGCACGCCGGCCTCGAGCAGCGCGCCCCGCAGCATGCGCGGCACTTCCTCGACGCCGCGACCGCGGCGGCCGTCGTCTCGCCGGCAGATGTAGTGGTCGAAGTGGCCCGCCGCGCTGCGGCCGATCTCGAGGATGTCCTCGTTGCGCCGGTCCCCGGGTGCGGCGAGCACCAGGATGCGGCGGCCGCTCACGCGCAGCCCGTCGGTGAGGCCGCACATGGCCTGGATCGCGGCGGCGTTGTGCCCGTAGTCCATGATCACCTTGAACGGGAGCTCGTCGTACACGTTCATGCGGCCCGGGGCCTCGTGGAATGTGGTGTCGAACGTGCGCAGGCCCGTGCGCAGGTCCTCCAGCGACACGCCCATGCTGTAGGCGATCGCCGTGGCGAACATGGCGTTCTGGACGTTGTGCAGCGCATGGCCGTCGAGCGTGCACGGCAACAGGTGCGTCCATAGCACGGGCAGGTGCTCGTTCCGGTCGTAGACCACGATCATGTCGCCATTCAATCCCGGCTCCAGCACGACCGCCCGGCCACCGGCGCGGATGTGCTCGCGCACCAGCGGGTGCCGGATGTCGCGGGTGACGTAGCACAGGTGCTTGGCCTTGCTGTGCTCGGCCATGGCCAGACAGAAAGCGTCGTCGGCGTTCAACACCGCGGAGTCGGTCGCGACCTCCACCACCACGCGCTTCACCTCGGCCAGCTGGGCGAGCGTGTCCACGCCCTTCAAGCCCAGGTGGTCGCTCTGGATGTTCAAGACCGCGCCCACCGTGCACTTTCGGTAGCCGAGGCCGCGCCGCAGGATGCCGCCGCGCGCGGTCTCCAACACCGCCACCTCCACGCCCGGGTCGCGCAGGACCATGCGCGCGGCCACGGGGCCGGTCATGTCGCCCTTCACGGTCAACTGTCCATCGATGTAGACGCCATCCGTCGTCGTGAGCCCCACGTAGCGCCCCGACATCCGGAACACGTGCGCCACCATGCGCGCCGTGGTGGTCTTGCCGTTCGTGCCCGTGATGCTGGCGATCGGGATGCGCACGGGGATCCCCGGCGGGAACAACATGTCGATGACCGGCGTCGCCACGTCGCGCGGCGTGCCGTCCGACGGTGACACGTGCATGCGGAAGCCGGGGGCGGCGTTCACCTCGCAGATCGCCCCACCCGCCTCCTTGTAGGATTTGGCGATGTCCCAGGTGAGGAAGTCCACGCCGGCCACGTCGAGCCCGATCGCGTTGACCGTGCGCACCGCCATCTCGGCGTTGTCGGGATGCACGAGATCGGTGACGTCGCTGGAGGTACCGCCGGTGGACAGGTTCCCGGTGCGGCGGAGGTAGACGACCTCGCCCTTCATGGCGACCGAGTCCTTGGCGTAGTTTTTGTCGCGCAGGCAGCGCTCGGCCTGGGCATCGAGGTCCAGGCGCGTGAGCACCTTCTCGTGCCCGATGCCTCGGCGCGGGTCCTGGTTCACGATCTCGACCAGCTGCTCGATCGTATGCACGCCGTCGCCCACGACGTGGCCCGGAACGCGCTTGGCCACGGCGATCAGCGCGCCGTTCACGACCAGCATGCGATGGTCGAACCCTTGGATCATGCTCTCGACCAGCACCGAGCGGCTGTGTTCGCGCGCTTCGTGGAACGCCGCGCGCACCGCCACGCCGTCCTTCAGGTCGATGGACACGCCGCGCCCGTGATTGGCGTTGTAGGGCTTGACCACCACCGGGAACCCGATCTTCGTGGCCACGCGCGCCGCGTCCTCCTCGGTCTGCACCAGCTCCTGCCGGGGTACGGGCAGCCCAAGGTCGCTCAAGATGCGATTGGTCTCTTCCTTGTCGGACGCGATCTCGACCGCGATGTGGCGCGTCTCGCTCGTGACCGTGGCCTGGATGCGGTGCTGGAACTTGCCGTGACCCAGCTGGATCAGGCTGTGCGAGTTGAGCCGCAGCCACGGGATGTCGCGCGCCTCGGCGGCGCGCACGAGCGAGGCGGTGCTGGGCCCGAGCGCGCGGCGCTGGGTGTAGCGGATGAATGCGTCGCGCTCGGTCTCCCAGTTCCACGCCGCGGGAAACTCCCGGGGAGCCAGTTCGGCGGGAAGCAACGAACGCAGGAGCTGCAGCGCCAGCCGGCCCGCTTCGAGTCCGACCTCCTCCGACTCGTACTGGTAGATCACGTGGTACTGCCCCGGCTCGCCCGCGGCTCGGGTCTTGCCGAACGTGACCTTGGCGCCGGCGATGTTCTGCACCTCGATCGCACAGTGCTCGAGCACGTGTCCCAGCCAGGTGCCCTCGTCCTCGGTCATGCGTCGCACGAAGCCGCCCGGGGTCTCGTACGAACAGCCGTGCTGGTGCAGTCCGGGCAGCGCGTGCAGCAGTCCGTCCACGAAGCGACGCCCCAGCCGGACCGTGGGCCACTGCTCGAGCTCCTCCAGATCCACCGTGAAGCGGATGATGGGGAACAGCGCGTAGAGATTGGGGCCCAGGTAGACCGACGACTCGAGCAGTTTCATGGGGTCACCGATCGCCGCGGGCCACGGCTCCCGCCACGGCCTCGCGACTGTGAAGGTTGAACGTGGCGCCGTGGACCAGCACGTGCAGCTTCACGCCGAGCAGGCACACGGGTTCTCCGCGCCGCGCGGCATCCATGTTGGAATACTCGAGTTGCGCCGGGTCGACGATGGTGATCGCGCCGCTGCCCACGACCTCGAGCGATTCGTCGGGACCGATGAACGCGGCGGTGTCCTCGTCCAGGCCGATGCCGACCGCGAACGGATTGAACGCGAGCGCGGTAAGCAGGCGGCCCAGGCGGTCGCGTTGGCGGAAATGCTGGTCCACGATCGTGCGGTTCGTGAGTCCCAGTCCCGGCGCCAGCTGCACCATGCCGCCGCGCGGTGTGGCTCCCTCATCGCCGTAGGCGATCATGTGTTCGCTCATGAACGCCGCGCCCGCCGACGTGCCCGCCACCACGATGCCGCGCGCGTTCATGAGGCGGAGGCGCTTGGCCACCGGCGTGCCGCCGAGCATCGTGGACAGTCGCAGTTGGTTGCCGCCGGTGAGGAACACCCCGGTCGCCTGCTCGAGCTGCTCCAGTGCCTCCTCGTTCTCGCACTCGCGCCGCGATTCGAACGGCAGCACCACGACGGTCCGGGCGCGCAGGCCCTCGAACAGGCGCCCATATCGCCGGCCCGTGTCGCGCAACTCGCTGGCGGTGGGAATGACGACGATGCGGGCGTCACGACCGCCGGCGAGTTCCACGAAGCGCTTGAGGATGATGTCGTCGCCGACCTTGTCCTCGGCACCGCCGATGGGAACGATGAAACCGCGGACATGACCTTCAGGGATACTTGCGGGACACACGGGGATCCTCCGACGCGGGTGCCTGATCCGGAGGCGCGCACTCGCTTCGGGAGCCCGGGTCCGGAGGGTTCAGGATGCGCGAGCGAGGGTAGCAGCGAGCCGGCGGTGAAGGTAGCCGCACCAGGGAGCGCCGGAGGACGCGCGCGCGGCGGCTAGCGAACCAGCGCGGCGCGCTGCGTGAACCCGCGTCCGTTCACCACGAGCTGCGCGAAGTAGACGCCCGGCGGCACGGCACGGCCCGACGCGTCGCGACCGTCCCACGAGGCGCGATGCGGCCCGGCCGTCGCCTCCTCTTGGGGCACGAGCTCGCGCATGCTCCGGCCGCGCACGTCGTGGATCACGAGCGAGACTCTCGCAGTCGTCGCGAGTGTCCACGCGAACTCGACCCGCCCCTCCGACGGCTGCGGAAAGGGTTTTGCGAACGTCACCGTTCCCGGTGTCTCTCGCACCGCGAGCGGGCCGGACGGTCGGATGCGACGGATCTGGCCCGGGCCCGTGAACGGGACCTCGAACTGGCGGCAGTACCAGAGCGCGCCATCCGCGGCGAGCGCGTAGTCGGTAACGGTCTCGAAGCCCGCGCCCCAGTGCTCGCTCGTCGGCTGACCCGCGACCGACGGCGCCAGGCTCCAGATGGCGCCATCTTGTTCGAGTCGCCGCAGGAACCCGACGTAGTAGTCACTCACGAACGCGTCCCCCTCGTAGTCGCTAGGGAAACTGTTCACCGAACCCGCGGCGCCACGGTAGATCCCGGCGCTCATCACCGACGAAGCGCCGGTCCCGGGCTGGCTGATCACGTGGATCGGCGGCGTGGCCGTGCCGGTGAGCGGGGCGTTCGCATCGTTGATCACCAGCCCCTCGAAACGTGGCCAGCCGAAGTTGAGGCCGGCCGACCCGGCCACGTTGACCTCCTCCCACAGTTGTTGCCCGACGTCGGTGATCAGTAGCCGTCCCGTTGGCGCGTCGATCTGGAAGCGGAACGGGTTGCGCAGGCCCCAGGCCCAGATCAGCCGAGACCGCGGGCTCCCGACGCTCGCGAACGGATTGTCGGCGGGCGTGATCTGCTGGAGGGTCGCCAACCCGGGTCCGTCGGGCAGTTGCGACACGTCGAGCCGCAGGATGACGCCACGCAGCGTCACCGTATCCTGGGCCGCCGCGGGCACGGCGTCCTCGCCGAGACTCACGTACAGCATACCGTCGGGCCCGAAGCGCACCGTGCCGCCGTTGTGGTTGGTGGCGGCGTCGGGCAGGTCGGTGAGCAGGTCGTGGCGACTGGCCCCGCTCACGCTCAAGAGCCCGGCCGGATCCGAGAGCGCGCCGCTCGCGGTGAATCGCGAGATGCGGATGCGGTTACCCGTGTGGGTAGAGTGCGTATAGACGTAGGGACGCGCCGGCCAGCCGGGGTCGACCGCGATGCCCAGCAGGCCGCGCTCGTTCGCGGTCGAGTTGACGCCCGGCACCGTGCCGACCGTGTCGGCGGTGGCGGGCGGTCCCATGCGCACGAGCTTGAAGCGTGCGCTGCGCTGTTCGATCACCAGCAGCCGCCCATCCGGCAGAAACGCCATGCCGACCGGCTGGCTGAGCCCGCCGACCACCAGCTCATCCGAGAAGCCGGTCGGGAGCGTCGCCTGCGCCGCCGCGAACGAGCACCATGCAGCGAGCGCCCCCAGCGCGGCGATGAACAGTGCGGGAACATATCGGCGGGTGCGAGGATCAGCGCGCATCGAGGCCCCCGGCGCGGGACTTGGAACGACCGGCCAAAGTCAGTCTACGACAGCTCCGGTGCGGTTGTGCGTCCGTTCCCGGCGCTGCTAGACTCCCCGCCCGCTCCACCCTACCACTCGACCTGACCCTTCCCGGGAGTCCCGATGCTCGGTTACCTGCGGTCCGGCAACAAGCGGACCAAGACCATCTGGTGGATCCTCACCATCCTCACCGTCCTGTCGTTCTTGGTCGGATTCAGTTTCTTCGGCGGGATGGGCGACCCGGCCTCGCAGGCTCGGATGTCAGGTAAGGTGGGCAGCATCAACGGGGACCCCGTGACGCTGGCGCAGTGGCAGGCGGCGCTGAACGAGTCGCGCCTGTCCTACCGCCAGCGCTTCGGCGTGGATCCGCAGGATCGCGACATCAAGTCGGTCGAGCAGCAGGCCTGGCGCAGCGTTGTGAACGAAAGGATGTTCGCGCAGGAAGCGCGCAAGGCCGGGCTCCGCGCCTCGGATGGCGAGGTGTTGAACGCCATGCGCAAGAGCCCCCCGGGCGTGCTGGTCGCCTCGCCCGAGTTCCAGACCGACGGTCGGTTCGACCCGAGCAAGTACCAGCAGGCGCTCGCGAATCCCGGCAACAACTGGGTGCCGTTCGAGGAGATGCTGCGAGGCCAGCTGCCGGTGCGAAAGTTGCAAGAGCGCCTGCTCGCTTCCATCAAGCTCACGCAGCCCGAGCTGAAAGCGGCGTTCCACGAGCGCTTCGACCGAGTGTCGGCCACGCTGCTCGCCGTGCCCGCCGCCGACACCGGCCGCTCCGCCGGCACCGAGGAGGACCTGCGCAAGGTCTACGAGAGCTACAAGACGCGTATGGCCGCGCCCGCGCGCACGCAGCTCGAGGTGCTGGTGATGCCCAAGATCTACAGCGCCGAAGAGGTAAGGGCCGCGATGGAGATGACCAAGAGCCTCCACGAACGGGCGCGGAACGGCGAGGACTTCGGCCAACTCGCCCGCGACCACTCGGAAGGTCCCAATGCCGAGCGCGGTGGCGTGATCGATCGTTGGCTCACGCCCAACGAACTCGGCGTCATGATTGCCGCCGCGGTGCGCACCAAGCGGCCGGGCGAGGTGATCGAGCCGGTGCAGGAAGGCGGTCGCGTGCTGCTGCTGAAGATCCTGGACCCGGCCCAGGACACCTCGAGCACCAAGACGCCGCCGCCCTCGCCCGACGCCGTGAAGTTGGCGCAGATCGTGGTGAAGGTGCGCCCGGCCGCCGAGGCCCTGCGTCAGCAGATGAAAGACGCCAAGGCGCTCGCGACGCGCGCTCAATCGCTGAGCAGCCTGTCCAAGGCGGCCACCGAGAAGGGGCTGTCCACCATGAAGACGGGCCTCTACGACCAGACCAACGGTCCACCCCAACTATTCTCGGTGCCCGAGGCCGCGGACTGGGGGCTCGCGGCCAAGAAGAACGACGTGAGCCCGGTGTTCGAGGGCCAAGACGAGTTCGTGATCGTGCAGGTGACGATTCAGCACGCGGCGGGCGTGCCGTCTCGCGAGGAAGTCACCGACCAGCTCCGCATGCTCGCGGACGCCGAGCACCGCGTGGACAAGGCGAAGCCGCGCGCCGATCAGGTGGTGGCCGCCGTCCAGGCCGGACAGCGCCTCGAGGATGCGGCAACGGCCGCGGGCTTGACCGCCGTCGCGGTGCAGACCAGCCGCCAGCAGCCGGACCCTCGGCTCGCCGGGAACCCCGAGCTGCTCGGCATGCTGCTCGGCGCTCCCGTCGCGCGGGTGATCGGCCCCGTGCGCTCGTCGCAGGGTTGGCTGTTCGCGCGACTGGACGCTGTCGCGGCGGCGCCGGACTCGCTGCTCAACGACCAGCTGCGCGGCCAGCTCACCAACGAGATCCTCCAGGCCCGGCAGCGCAAGTTCTTCGAGGGCTATGTCGAGAAACTGCGCTCGCGCTCGCAGGTGAGTGACCTGCGCGGCAGCGGCTCCGGCAACTACTGATCCGGCCGGGCGCACGAAGGGGCGGCTCCCGCACGGGGCCGCCCCTTCGTCATTCCGCTCGAGCGCTCGCTCGCCGCTTCACTGGATCGGCTTGTTGTCGTTGTTCTTCTGCTGCGGGGGCGGATCGCGCTCGAGTTCGTCGCCGATCTCGCGCTGCGCCTTCTTGAACTCGCGGATCGCCTGGCCGAAACCGCGGGCCATCTTGGGGATCTGGCTCGGACCGAACAGCAGCAGGATCACGAGCACCACGAGCATGACTTCAGTTCCGCCGAAGTTCACAGGAGTTCCTCCGCGTTACGGGCCCCGCCCTCAGGGCTGGATCACGAGCCGGCTGCGATCGCTGCCGACCAGTACGGAAACGTCCGCCAGTTCCGAGTTCCATTCCTGACGCACGAGCGGCGGCCCGCCCAGATAATGCGCTACTTCCCGGGCGAGAGAAAGGTCCCCCCGCCGGGCCACCACGAACGTGGCGAAATAGTCGGTCCGGTCCGCGTTGCGGACGTCGGTGACCTGGAAGCCACCCTCGCGCAGCCAGGCCGCGACGCGTGTGCCCACTCCGGGCTCGCCGGAGCCGTTCAGCACCTGTACGCGCACCACGTGCCGGCCGGAGCGGCGAGCCGCCGGGTTGCGCGGTCCGAGCTGCACCCACGCCCATGACACGCCGAGCGCCGCCACGACCAGCGCGAGCAGCGTGAGCCACACGCGCGAGCTACTTGCGCGCCGACGAACCACGCGAGCCTCCCGTGCGGCGGCGCGCCGGCGGGGCCGGGCGAGCGAGCGTCGCGATCGCGGCGCGCAGTCGCGTCCACGTGTCGGCGAGCGATTCCGGCAGCACGCGCGTCTGGGCGATCGCCGGCATGAAGTTGGTGTCGCCGTTCCAGCGCGGCACCAAGTGCAGGTGCAGGTGCCCGGGGAACCCCGCGCCCGCCACCTTGCCCACGTTCAAGCCATAGTTGACGCCGTGTGGCGCGTACTCGGCCTCGAGCGCGCGCTCGGCGAGTGCGACCAGCTCGAGCAGGTCGAGGCGCTCGGGCGCGGTGAGGTCGTCGAAGCGCCCCGCGTGCCGCCGGACGGCCACCATGAGATGGGCGCTCGCGTAGGGGTAGCGATTGAGCATGAGCAGCGCGTGGTCGCGGCGCGCCAGCACCAGGTCGCGACGGTCGGCGCGCGACGAAGCGACGCGGCAGAACAGGCAACCTTGAGGGGCATCCGCCGCTCGCAACCACGGCATGCGCCACGGCGCCCACAACCGGTCGAGGCCCGCGGCCGACGTCGGACCGCGCGAGACGCGGCGGCGCGGCGCGGGGGGACGAGAGCTCATCGCGCGCTCTTTCGCCGCATGGCGTACCAGGCCTGCTCGGCCTCGGCCAGCTGCTCGGGCGTGTTGATGCCGAGCAGCTCGCGCGAGTTGTCGGCGCACACCACCGCGGCCTTCGCACCCTGCGCCTGGAGCAACGACACGGTGTCGGTCAGGTAGTACTCGCCCTGCGAGTTGTTCGCGGTGAGCGACGACAGGACGCCGGTGAGCGCGGCGTGGTCGAATGCGAAAATGCCGGAGTTGACCTCGTCCACCGCCTTCACCTCGGGGCTCGCGTCCTTCTCCTCGACGATGCGCTCGATGCCCTCGCCGTCCGGCGTGCGCACGACGCGGCCGTAGCCCTGTGGATCCGCAAGCCGCATGGACAGCACGGTCACTTGCGCGGCTGCACGCGCATGGCGTTCGAGCAGCGCGTGCAGCGTTTCGGCTGTGAGGAGCGGCGTGTCGCCGCACACGACAAGAACGGTGCCGTGAAAGTCGCCCAACGCAGGCTCGGCCATCATGCAGGCGTGGCCCGTACCGCGTTGCTCCGCCTGCACCGCCCATTCCAGATCCGACCGGTCGGCGAACGCGGCGCGCACGCGCTCACGCTGGTGCCCGATCACCACGACCGTACGCGCCACGCCCAGCTCGTCGAGCGTGGCGAGCACGTGGCCCAGCAGCGGCTTGCCCGCTATTTCGTGCAACACCTTGGCGAGGTCGCTGTTCATGCGCTTGCCCATGCCTGCGGCCAACACCACCGCGGCGACATCCGAATGTCGGAAGCTCACCGGGCCCTCCACGGGAAGTTGTCGATGAGGCGCGCCGGTCCCACGTGAGCGGCCACGGCCACCAGCGCCGTCTTGCGCACGCGCTTGAGCGGCTCGAGCGTGGCGGGATCCACGATGGCGATGTAGTCCTCGCGCACGAGCGGGTAGCCATCCCACTCGCGCCGGATCGCCGAGGCGAGCCGCTGGGCGGTGCGCTCGCCCTGGCGCAGGAGGATCCAGGCGGCGGCAAGCCCCTGCGACAGCGCCACGGCCTGCTGGCGCTCGGCGTGCGACAGGTAGGCGTTGCGGCTGGAGAGCGCCAGGCCGTCTTCTTCACGCAGCGTGGGGCCGCGGCGCACCTGCACGGGCAGCAGCAGGTCGGCACACATGCGCTCCACGATCAGCGCCTGCTGGGCGTCCTTCTGTCCGAGCCAGAGCAGGTCGGGCTGCACCGCGTTCAGGAGTCGCGCCACGACGGTGCACACACCGGTGTAGTGGCCGGGCCGAGCGGCGCCCTCGAGCACGTCGGACAGGCCCTCCACATGCACACGCGTCAGGTCGCCCGGCGGGTAGATGTCCACCACGCGCGGCTCCCACACCAGGTCCACTCCCTCGGCCGCGAGTTGCGCACGGTCGCGCGCGGCGGGACGCGGGTAGCGCGTGTAGTCCTCGTGCGGACCGAACTGGAGCGGGTTGACGAAGATGCTCACGACCACGCGCGCGGCGCTCCGCCGAGCGAGCCGCACCAGCGAGAGGTGGCCCTCGTGCAACGCGCCCATGGTGGGCACGAACGCCACGCGCTCACCGCGCGCACGCAGCCGCGCGAGCGCCTTGCGCAGCGAGTCGAGCGAGCGGGCGCGAGTCATGCGCGTCCGTGCGCGGGGTTTCAATCGCGTGGTCACGAGTGCTCCAGATCCGAAGTCATTTGCACAATCGTGCACATCCATTGCGGTAGCTGGGGCATCCTATGGAAGCCGAGGTCGAGCAGATTCCGGCAAGAGTTCATCCCGTCAAGACCGAGAGCTCGTCATCGGCGATGGTCCAAAGAATGGGGACGCTCCTGAACTGCACCGGGACGCGTTGTCGTACCCGTGCGAGACTCTGCCCACCTCGCGCCCGCTCCACGTCTCTTGGGTCAGCAACGGGCCGTCATACGAGTGAGCGAAACAGTTCGAGTCCGGCGACGACACGGGCTTCAACTCGTTGCCCGAGCCGGCGCGTGCGGCTGTGGTAAGTCCCAGTCGGTGATCACATGCGGCCCACGCGGCTCCGTTACCTCGATTTCAGCACACTGTCAGCTAGCGGGCCATCTCTCGTCGGATACCAGAATGTCTTGCAGCGCCCAACCAGCATGAAGTCTGGTGAATCGTCAATCCATGCGTTGCCGCGGAGCGTATCTCCACTCGGCAATATTACCATCACCGCGTGCTGTCCGAGCGACATTGGGACATACTCGTGGACATAGGCCGCGCCCTGCATTGCAACGCACTCCCCAAGCGAGTAGCACGGCGACCATCCACCATGGTTGACGTAGTCCTTTTCCTTGACAAGCGTGCTTTCGCATGTCCGGACCAACTTTCCGTCAACGAATACCCGAGTTCCAATTGATGCCGGATCGCCAATCCAGGTTGTTTCGACTGAGCCCTGCGTACAATTGGCCAACAGGCATACGCTCGACGCTAGCAACAGGCGGAGGTATTGACTGTGTGCGCGCATGTCAGTACTGCCCGAGCCTTCGGCCTCGATCAGCCTGCGGATCGGGTCTCAGACCGCTGGTGTCGGGTCGCAACGGGTTGGCAAAGCGGTCCCGTCGTACACCTTGCTCTGTGTTGTGTAGGTCTCGGTAATATTCATCTTCTGACTCAGTCCCTCGCAAGAGGTCGTACAACTCCTTCGATTCATTCAGGCACCTTGCCCCAAGCCGTCCGTATCGCTTTCTCGCAAGTTCGCCCGCCCGTGCGTGGGTCAGCGCATTAGAATATGGGGAACCTTTCGGGACCGATCCACGCACCTCCCGCTCGGCCATGGCACGCAGGCTGGGTGGCCACCATGGAATTCGTTCGCGTTCAGGAGGTTGGGCTGACCTTGGTCTAAGCCCATCGGGGTCGAGCTTGTCCACTGGACTCCCATCGGCGTATTCATAGAGATTTGTGACTTCGAATCCTCCAGCCTCTTTGCTCGTCCACCGCCCCACCGCCGGCTCGTAGTCCCGTGCCCCGAACCGGATGAGCTTCGTGTCGCGGTCGGTGATTCCGCCGGCGTAGCCCAGGCTCTGGAACTCCGCCCCCTGCTCCAGCGTCGGCACGCCCCAAGCATCGTAGTCCAGCCGCTGCACCACCACGCCGTCCGTCGTCCGCACCACCGCGCGCACGCTGCCCAGGTGGTCCGTCACC
>CAYQNV010000144.1:0-26960 GCA_964418975.1 uncultured bacterium
TCCTGATTCGTCAGCTTCCCTGCCAACGCGGCTTGGATCACACCCAGCCGCCGGGCGTCGCGTGTTCCCATGAGGATCAGTTCCATGGGGGTGCATACTCACTGACGCGTTAGCAGGGTGCGTTTTCACTGACGTCCCACAAGTCAAGAACTGTACGGCCCTGCATCGTGCCGCGGTCAGCGGCGCACAACCCGCAGCACCGAATCGTAGACGGCCGGCAGCGCTTGCGTGCCCCCCGCGCGACTCCACCACCGTGGCGTCTCGGTGTAGATCCAGACGTAGCGATCCGCGTGGTCGAGCGCCGCCTGCACCGCGACGGCGAACGCGGCCGGTGTGAAGTGGTTCTTCGAGGGGTCCTCGGCATTCCAGCCCAGGTTGCGCCAGTCGTTGTCGAGCCAGATCCCGAATGCCACCGAGAGTCGCCGCGTGTATCGCTCCGGCTGCGCCGCGAGCCGCCGCACGCCGCGGCGCATGCTGTCGGCCTTGGCCGCGAACATCGCCCGGTCGCGGTAGGGGTAGGACAGTTCGTGTCCATCCACGATGATCGCCTTGCTGCTTGCGACCGACACCATCCCGTCGAGAAAGGGCGCCAGCAGGCCGTAGCGCGAATCGGCCAGTGCATTGCGGCCGCCATAGCTCTCGTGCAAAGGCATGGAGTAAGCCAGCGACATGAATACGGTGAGTCCGGGGTAACCGCGCTCGAACGCGCGCATCGCCTCGGCCCCGCGCTTTCGCACCTGCGCCGCCAGCGCGTCCCACGACCGCGGGTGCTCCCGAGTCTGCTCACGGAAGTCCCAGAGCTTGCCCTGGTAAGGCTCGATGTCGAACAGGACGCCAGGGCAGCCGGCCTGCTTCGCGAGCCGTGCCGCCAGTTCCAGATTGGCCATCACGGCGCCGTGATCCTCGAACCAGTCGAGATTCCCTGGCGTCACGTTCACGCGCAGGAAGTTCTCGCGAAACCGCCCGAACCGAGTGGCCAGCAGCTCGGTGCGCGCCGAGTCCAGGTCGCTCTCGCTGAATGCACGACGTCCCCACAGCCCCCAGGTGAAGCTGCCCGAGTCGCCGCCGGCCGCCCGGTAATCCACGTGGAACACACAGCCGTCGAATGGACTCGCCTGCATCTCGGTGATGTGCTCGCGCATGAAGCGCGGGTCGGGTTCGTCCCAGCCGAACTCGATCAGTTTCTTGCGCGGGGAGGCTGCGCCGGCCGCCATCGCACACAGGAGGCACAGCATCAGCGCGCTCGTGGCGAGCGCGGCGGGCCTCAACGGACCTGTCCGTTCGCGGCGAGCCGCGTGTAGAGGTCGGCGAGTTCGTGCACCATCTGCTGCGCGGAGAACTCCTCCACGCGCGCGCAGCCGGCGGCTCCCATCCGGCGCGCGGTGTCGGGGTCCGCCGCGAGCGCGTTCAGGCGGTCGGCCATGCTGGCCATGTCTCCGACTTTCACCAGCCAGCCGTTCTCGCCCGACGTGATCGCATCGGGTGCGCCATCCACGAGCGTCGCCACGATCGGCAGCCCCGCCGCCATCGCTTGCGGGAAGACGCGCGGCAGTCCCTCCCAGCGCGAGGCGAGCGCGAACACGTCGAACGCCCGCAACAACTCGGGAACGTCGCGCCTGAGCCCGGCCAGGTGCACGCGGTCCTCGAGCCCGTGCCGAGCGACCGCGGCCTCCAGGTTCAGGCGCTGCGGACCGTCGCCGACGAAGACGAGCCGTACCTCGGGGCGCGCGTTGGCCACGGGCACAAACGCCTCCAGCAGATCGAGTGGCGCCTTCTGCTCGCACAGACGCCCAACGCTCCCGATCACGAACGACTCGCGAGGCAGGCTGAGCCGGCTTCGCGCCTGATCGCGGGAGATCGTGATGTCCCGATAGGACTGGACCTCGATGCCGGAGCGGATGAGCCGGTACTGCTCGGGGCGGCCGATGCCGAGCGCCAGGCCCTCGTCCCGGTTAGGGCTGCCCACCACCACGAGAGCGGTCGAGAACCACGCGCAGATGCGTTCGAGCCAGACATAGAGCCAGTAGATGTGCCAAGGTTGGTGCCGGTTAAAGCTCCATCCGTGCGCGGTGTGCACGATCACCGGCACCCCCGCGAGCCACGCGGCGATGCGCCCGAGGATGCCCGCCTTGGACGAATGCGTATGCACAACGTCGTAGCGGCCGCCGCGGATCGCGTGCCACAGCCGAAACGTGGCGATCAGGTCGTGCCACGGGCTCAATCGCCGCACCAGGCTCGGCTCGACGATCAGCCGCACCCCGCGCGCGTGAGCCTCGGCGTGCAGCTCGCCCTCGATGCCGGTTTCGCGACCGGTCATGAGCGTGCTAGGGAACTGAATCGGGTCGATCAGGGCGCACGAAAGCATGGTGTTCTCCTGCGCTCCACCCACGATCATGCGCGTGATGACGTGCAGGACGCGTAACGGCTTGCCGCCCTGGGCATCGGCGCGCGTGGGGCCCGCTGTGACAACGCCCTCGATCACGGTCGCGCCCTCGGTCACGATCGCGCTCCAGCCAACGGCGCGACATGGGGCGTGGCATTCAAGCCGCGCAATGGCCGTCCGTGCGCCGCAAGCTGCGTGGCATCGGCGGTGCCGATCTCGCGCCACCATGACTCGAAGCACAGCGCGGCCCATAGCGCACCCGAACGATCCACGTGCCGGCGATGCTCGTCGTGCCATCGTCTCAGCACGTCCATGCGGAACAGTCCGCTGCCCGCACCGGCTAACGTGTCGCCGGCGAGCGTGTCGAGCGGTCCGCGCAGCCAGTCCTCGATCGGGACCGAGAATCCGTGCTTGGGGCGGGCCGCGATCTCGGCGGGCAGGAGCCGCTCGGCGAGCCGGCGCAGGACGCGCTTGCCGGTGCCGCGATCGATGCGGGCGGCATTTGGGAGCGTCGCGGCATAGCGGACGAGTGCATCGTCGAGGTAGGGCACGCGGCCTTCCACGGACGCCCCCATGGTGGTGCGATCCTCCTTGAGCAGCAGGTCGTCCGGGAGATACCACAGATGGTCCGCCGCGGTCGCTATCGAAGTGTGATCCGCAGGCAGCGTGCCGAGTTCCTCCGCCATCTCGGCGACGAGTGTGCAGGCGACTGCCGCGGGGTCTACGGCGAGCGCGGTCGCTTCCCGCCAACGCGCGGGCCGGGCCGGCTCAAGTGTCGAGAGGTAGGCGCTCACGAACGAGTCCCGCCCGCGCGCCTCGAGGAGCTTGCCCGCGAGCACCCAGTGTTCGCCCGCGACCGTACGCCGATGCCGGTCGCGCTCGCCGATCCATCGCGCGCCCGCGCGCGCCAATGCCGGCGGCAGCCACTCCATGTTCGCCAGCAGGCCGGGCAATCGGTGCCGTCGGTAACCGCCGAACAGTTCGTCACCACCCGTGCCCGACAGCACCACCGCGACGTGCTCGCTCGCCGCCCGTGCCACAAGATGCGCCGGCACCGCGGCCGGATCCGCGCACGGCTCGTCCATCAACGCGATGACGCGCGGCAGCACGCGCTCGAGATCCACCGTGACCGTCGACTCGTGGTGTCGCGTCCCCATCGCCTCCGCGACGCGTCGGGCATGCGAACGCTCATCGTGGAGGCCGCCGTCCTCGAAGCCGATCGCGAACGTCCGGAGCTCGCGTCGGATCTCCTCCGGCAAAAGCGCCACGAGCAGGCTGGAATCGACTCCTCCCGAGAGCAGCACCCCGACCGGGCGGTCGGACAGCAACATGGCGCGGGTCGAGGCCGCGAGGCGCTCCCCGACCTGGTCGGCCAGCGCATCGAGCGAGGCACCGGCGAGCGCCGGATCCGGAACGAAGTCGGGCCACGCCCAATAGCGCTCCAGACGCAGGTCCGTGGGCGTGACAACCATGCGGCAGCCGGGACGAAGCTTGCGGATCGCTCGGATCACGGTGCGCTCGCCGGGCACGAAGCCGAGCGCGAGGTACCGGCTGACGCCGTCGGGGTCCAGCTCGCGCGACAGCGCCGGATCGGTCAGGAGTGCCTTCAGCTCCGAGGCGAACAGCAGCCGGTCGGCGACACGCGCCCAGTAGAGCGGTTTCACGCCGAGCGGGTCGCGAGCGAGCAGCAACGTCCCATCAGCCGTGTCGTGAATCGCGAGCGCGAACATGCCGCGCAATCCCTCGACGGCCGCCACGCCCCGTTCCAGATAGAGGTACGGCAACAGCTCGGTGTCCGTGTGGGTGCGGAGTCGGTGCCGGTGGTCGAGCTCGGCTCGCAGTCGCGGGAAATCGTACAGCTCGCCATTTTGCATCGCCCACACCCGGCCGCTCGCGTCGCTCAGCGGCTGGTGCCCGCCCTCGACGTCGAGGATCGACAGTCGCCGAACACCGAACGTCACGCGCCCGGCCTGATCGAGTCCCGCGTCGTCGGGTCCGCGGTATTCGATCGCGCGAAGCATCGCGGCCACGCGTTCGCGGTCCTCAGCCCGCTCCCGCGCACCGAGGGGCGCCTCACCGAAGCGATAGATCCCGGCGATTCCGCACATCAGCAGGCTCCAACGCCAGATGCCGAAGCACTCATGCGCGGGCCCGCACGACCGAGCGGTCCCCGATCGGCGCGTCTTCGTCGTCGCGTGCCACTGCCACTCTACGGAAGGGGCGGAGGGAACCCTGCGCCCACCCCAGCGTTGGAGAATCGATCGGCGGGAGCGCGTTGGCCACGGGTCGGGTGAGCCTGAGTCTCGAAAGGGAGGGCGCGGGCGGGGCCCGCGCATCGTCGAACGGCTACCGATCGCCAAATTACAGCAGGAACGCCGCCGGTGCCACCGGTGCAAGCTGGAATGCGCGAGGTTTGACCCCGGCGCAGCACCCCTCTAATTTGGCTGGCTGCCTCTGCGCGACCCGACACACACTCCGCCACCCGTCGCCTTTTCGAAAGCGAAAGGAACCCATCCTTTGTATACCCTCACGGTCGTGGGCACGGGCTACGTCGGCCTCGTGTCCGGCGCCTGCCTCGCCGACTTCGGCAACAACGTCATCTGCGTGGACTCCGACGCCGGGAAGGTCGAGCGGCTGAAGGCTCTCGAACTGCCGTTCTTCGAACCCGGCCTGCCCGAGATGGTGCAGCGAAACGTGAACGAGGGCCGGCTCCACTTCACCACCGACCTTCCGGCCGCCGTGAAGGACTCGAAGGTCGTGTTCATCACCGTGGGCACGCCGCCGCGCGCCGATGGCAGCGCCGACACCAGCGCCATTTACGCGGTGGCGAAGACCGTGGCGCAGAACCTGAACGGCTACACGCTGGTGGTGCAGAAGAGCACCGCTCCCGTGGGCACGGCACGCGACCTCTATGGCTGGATGAAGAAGTACGCCAAGCGCGGCGCCGAGTTCGACGTGGCGTCGAACCCCGAGTTCCTGCGCGAGGGCTCGGCCATCGAGACGTTCATGCGCCCGGACCGCGTGATCATCGGCGCCGAGACGAAGAAGTCGCAGGACCTGCTCAAGAAGCTGCACGACCCGCTGTTCCTGATCGAAACACCCATGGTGCTGACGACGTTCGAGACGGCGGAGCTCATCAAGTACGCCTCGAACTGCTTCCTGGCCACCAAGATCTCGTTCATCAACGAGATCTCCAACGTGTGCGAGGCGCTGGGCGCCGACGTGCAGACGGTGGCCAAGGGCCTGGGCATGGATCGCCGCATCGGCTCCAAGTTCCTGCATGCGGGTCCGGGCTACGGCGGCAGCTGTTTCCCCAAGGACACGCACGCGCTGGCGAGCTTCGCGCGGGCGGCCGGCGAGCGCGTGGGCATAGTCGAGGCGGCCATCGTCGCAAACGACCGCCAGATGCACCGCATGGTCGAAAAGGTGTGCGACGCGGTGGGTTCGCCTCGCGGCAAGAAGGTGGCGGTGCTGGGGCTGGCGTTCAAGCCGAACACCGACGACATGCGCGCGGCGCCGTCGCTCACCATCATCGCGGGCTTGAAGAAGCGCGGGCTCAAGGTGGTGGCGTTCGACCCGGTCGCCATGCCCAAAGCCGAGCCCCTGTCCGAGCTGAAGGGCGTGGAGATGGCGGCGGATGCCTACGACGCGGCACGCGGCGCGCACGCGGTGGTCATCGTCACCGAGTGGAACGAGTTCCGCACACTCGACATGGCGCGCTTGAAGCGCGTCATGAAGAAGCCGGTGTTGTGCGACCTGCGCAACATCTATTCGCCCGAAGAGGTTGAGGGCGCGGGCTGGACACACGTGGGGGTGGGCAAGGGTCGCCCGGGCAAGGCCCGCAAGCCACGTCGTCCGGCCGCCGCGAGGCCCAAGCGCGGAGGAAAGCGGGCATGATCCACGGCGTGCTCACCAAGGCGCTCAAGGTCATCCCCGACGAGCGGGGCTGGCTGATGGAGATTCTGCGCGACGACGACCCGTTCTTCCAGCGCTTCGGACAGGTCTACCTGACGGTGGTCTATCCCGAAGTGGTGAAGGGATGGCATTACCACAAGAAGCAGACCGACCACTTCACGGTGGTGAAGGGCATGTCGAAGGTGGTGCTGTACGACTCGCGCGAGGACAGTCCCACGAAGGGCGAGGTGAACGAGTTCTTCCTGGGCGACAAGAATCCCTCGCTGCTCGTGATCCCGCCGCTGGTGCTGCACGGCATGAAAGGCATCGGCGTGGAACCGGCCTACCTCATCAACGTGCCCACCTACCATTACGATTACAAGGACCCCGACGAGCATCGCGTTCCGGCGCACGACCCGTCGATCCCGTACGACTGGAGTCGAAAGGATGGCTGAGCGCCTGGACCTGTCGCGCGCGCGGGTGCTGGTCACCGGCGGCGCGGGGTTCATCGGATCGAACTTCGTGCGGCGGCTGCTCGCGCGGCATCCGAGCGCGGACGTGGTGGTACTGGACGCGCTCACCTACGCTGGCCGGCGTGAGAACCTCGACGGCATTCCCGCCTCGCGACTCACGTTCGTCCACGGCGACATCCGCGACGCGAACGCCGTGGCGCGCGCCATGCAAGGCTGCGCGATCGTGGTGAACTTCGCCGCCGAGTCGCACGTGGACCGCTCCATCGAGACGCCGGGCGAGTTCATCCAGACCGACGTCTACGGCGTGTTCGTGCTGTGCGAGGAGGCGCGCCGAGTGGGAGTCAAGCGCTTCATTCAAGTGAGCACCGACGAGGTCTACGGCGAGGTGCTGGTGGGGCACTCCACCGAGGACTGGCCGCTGAATCCGCGCTCACCCTATGCCGCAAGCAAGGCGGGTGGGGATCGACTGGCCTACGCTTACTGGTGCACCTACGGGCTGCCGGTCGTGGTGACGCGCTGCTCCAACAACTACGGCCCGCGCCAGTACCCGGAGAAGCTGGTGCCACTGTTCGTCACCAACGCCATCGACGACGAGCCGCTGCCCGTGTACGGCACCGGCAAGAACACGCGCGACTGGCTGCACGTGGACGACCACTGCGACGCGCTGCTCACGCTGCTCGAGTTCCCGGGCGTCGAGGGCGAGACGTTCAACATCGGTGCGCAGCACGAGCTCGACGTGCTCACCATCACCGACACGCTGCTCGGCCTGCTCGGGAAGCCGCGGTCCCTGGTGCGTTTTGTGGAGGACCGCCCGGGTCACGACCGGCGCTACGCCGTGGACTCGAGCAAGCTCACGCGCGTCACAGGCTGGAGACCGGCGATCCCGTTTGCCGAGGGCATCCGCCAGACCGTGGAGTGGTTCCAGGCGAATCAGCCGTGGTGGCGCGCCATCAAGAGTGGCGAGTTCCGTGCTTACTACGAACGCATGTACGGCCAGCGCAAGATGCTGGGCGAGGTCAAGGCGTGACGAAGGCCCGCGTGGCCGGCGTTCTGACCGCGCTGCTATTCCTCGCGGCAGTCGCACACGCTCAGGGCGGAGCGATCGACCTGCTCGGGGCATCCGGCGCGGGCCGGAACGTCCTGGCCCCGACCGGGGGCCCGCAGGTGGCGGCCATGAGCCGGCCGGTCGACCCCGCCGAGTACGTCGTCGGGCCAGGCGACATGCTCCAGCTCAACTTGAGCGGCGGACTCACACGCACATGGGACGCGAAGATCCTGCCGGAAGGCGCGCTGTACGTCCCGGGCGTGGGTCCTGTTCCGATGACGGGACTGACGCTGGTCGAGGCGCGCCGCGCCGTTTTGCATCGCCTCTCGAGCGAGTACCGCGGCGTCTTCGTGGATCTTCGCCTGCTTCACCCGCGCTCCTTCCTGGTGAACCTGATCGGCGAGACCACCCGGCCCGGTGCGCTCGAGGTGTCCGCCACGAGCAGGGCCAGCGAGGTGCTGAGCGAATCGTTCTTCAACGCGACCGCATCGCGGCGGAATGTCGAGGTTCGGCGACGCACGTCTCAGGGCGAGACGCGCATCGCGATGGACCTGACACGCTTCCGGCTCACCGGGTACCTCGCGCAGGACCCGCTGCTGCGCGAGGGGGACGTGTTGTTCTTCCCCCGGGTGGTGGCGGAGGCCACGGTCGAGGGCGCCGTGGCACGCACGGGGCGGTACGACCTGGCCGCAGGAGACAGCCTGAGCAGGCTACTCACGCTTGCTGGGGGCGCGGTTCCGAGCGCCACGGATCAGGCGGTGTTGGTGAGATTCCTGGACGCCACGCACAAGGATTCGCTGTCCTTCGGGATTGCCGACGTGCTCGCCGGACGTTTCGACACGCCCATGCGCGACGGCGACCGCGTGTACGTCTACTACCAGCCGCGCTACCACTTCCTCGAGCAGGCCAGCATCTCGGGCGAGGTCCAGCGTCCCGGCGCGTATCCGTTGCTGCCCGGCCTCAGCCGACTGTCGGACCTGGTGCGCGCCGCGGGCGGGTACCTGTCAGAGGCCGACCTCGCCTCGCTGCGCGTGTTCCGCGCGAGCGGCGCCGCGGGCGAACCGGACCCCGAGCTCGATCGTCTCGCCCAACTCGGACGCAAGGACATGACCTCGTCCGAGTACGAGGCGCTGCGTGCGCGCGTCACTTCTCGGCGCCAGGACTTCCGTGTGGACTGGAACCGCGTGAAGCCCGCCGGCGATCTCGACCTCGTGCTGCGCGGCGGGGATCTCGTGCGAGTGGACCCGATCGTGGCTTCGGTGCGGGTCGAGGGCGAGGTGCGACTGCCGGGTCTGATCCATTACGAGTCCGGTCGGAGGGCGCAGGATTACGTGCGCCTCGCAGGCGGGTTCTCCGAGCGCGCCTTGCGCAGCAAGGTACGAATCAAGCGCGCTGTGACCGGCCAGACGATCCTGGCGAAGGACGTGGCCTCGCTCGAGCCGGGCGACCTGGTGTGGGTACCGGAACGCGGGGAGTCCGCGGCCTGGCAGAACCTCCAGACGGTCCTGCTGGTGGCGACGCAGCTCGCCACGGTCGTCCTCGCGCTGCGACTGCTCTGACCGGATCAGCGGCCGTCGCCGAGTGTCAGCGCACGACAAGCACGCGACGCACACTGGCCGAAGCTCCGTCCACGAGCAGGTGGCAGAAGTAGACGCCGGTCGGCACCGAGGCGCCTCTTGCATCGGTCAGGTTCCACATGGCCGCGTGCGTCCCAGCCGATAGGCCACCCGGTTCGAGACTGCGGATCAGTCGTCCGCTGAGGTCGTGGATGGAGAGGGCGACGCGTCCCCCCCTGGCCATCTGGATGGAGAGCGAGACCGAGGCGCGCGCCGGCATCGGAGCGGGGTGGCCGAGCACGGCATGAGTTCCGTCGCGGGATTCGATGGGTCCGACGCCTGCGTTCGGCGGTGCCGAGCGCTCGACCCGGCCGTCGCGGTAGACCCTGAAAGTCAGATTGCCGACTTCGCCGGTCGTGATCGGAGCCAAGAGCGAGTTCACCAGCGAGTCGACGACCACCCGGCTTCCGACCGGACTGGGATAGACGACCTCGAGCGCGTAACGCGCCGTACTCGCCACGCCGAAGTGGACCGTGTACTCGTTCTGTCCCAAGTAGCCAGATCCCCCATCCACGACCCGAGTCTGGGTTGAGCCGCGCGGCCCGCCCAGTTCCCGCAGGCGGACGGTCGCGCCGTGGGCGGTCTCGAGGCCCTCGGCGTCCAGCACGCGTACGCGCAAGTGCGAGCCGAAGAAGTGGGGGGACGCTTGGAGTTCGTTGATGAGGAGCTGTTTTCCCATGGCTCCGATGACGACGTCGAGGTCACCGTCACCATCGACGTCGGCCCACGCGGAAAGCTCCGCTCCGGTGCTGGCCGACTCGAAGGCCGGGTCGCGCTCGAATGTTCCATCACCCTGGTTCAGCATCAAACGAGCCGGTCCCGCGCGATGCTGAACGAGATCCACATCCCCGTCGTTGTCGACATCCGCCCAACTGTCGCCCCAGAAGAGCGTGCCCTCCACGATCCCCGCTTCCGCTGTGACGTCGGTGAAATGGCCCGCGTCATTGCGGAAAAGGCGGGGCGAGGCGGCGCCGCGCAGGTAAAGATCGAGGTCGCCGTCATTGTCATGGTCCACCATGGACGAACCCTCGTCGAACAGCACGGGAAGCCCAACGGCTTCGCGAACATCGGTGAAGTTGCCATCGCCGTCATTGATGAAGAGGTGACTCGCGCAGTAGAGATCCAGGTGGCCGTCGTCGTTCCAGTCCGCGGCCTGAGCGCCCTCCGGCCGCAGCGTCGCCGGAATGTTCGGCAGACTCACGCCTCGCGTCTCCGCCTGTTCGCTGAACGTGCCGTCGCCATTGTTGTGAAAGTAATAGCTCCGGAAGGGAAAGCGGAAAGAGTAGTAAGGCATGAACAGGTCGGGCCAGCCATCACCATCGAAGTCGCCCCACACGGCGGTCTCGGCATTGGCCGCGACGTTCATGCCGAGCGCCGGCGCCACGTCGAGGAACGTGCCGTCGCCCTGATTCTGCAGCAGCAGGTTGGGGGTAGGCAGTGCCGTAGGCGCGACGGCGATCTCACCCGGGGAGAATCCATTCACGTCGTAGCCCAGGACCGCCAGATCGGGATCCCCGTCGCGGTCGTAGTCGCACCACGACACCCCGTGATAGTTCCCGTTCGCGAGCAGCGTCCTGAATCCGGGGATCTCGGTAAAGGTGTGAGAGGGCCCACCTGCGAACAGCGGCAGGTCCGGAAAGCCGTCGGCATTGAAGTCGCCCCAAGCGCTGGGCAGTGTTCCGGCTTGGTAGTCGGTCGCCGCGAGCCCGCTGCGCACGAACACGGCGCGCTCATCGTTCGTGATGATCCCGATCGCCACGCTCTCGGCAAACGCAGCCCCGACCGGCTGGGCGAGGCGGACCTGCAGCCAGTCGTTACCCTCGAGCCTCGTGTCCCCGAGCACGGCGACGGCGAGCGACTCGGCCGTCGAGCCCGGCGGGAACGTGACCGCGAGGCTCAGCGGTTCGTAGTCGTGGTCAGCGACGGTCGCAGTGCCGTCAAAGGTGGCAATCTGCACGCTCACGGAATCTGCCATCGGTGCCGAGAGGCGCAACGCGAACATCAGGTTCCGCACGCCCGTATCGCCTTCCTTGATGCGGGCGTCGTCGATCGACAGTCTGGGCAGGTCGTCGTTCGTGATGGTCCCCACCGCCTCGCGGTCGGCGAGGGGTGCCCCGCTCGGCACGGTGAGCCGTACCAGGAATCGCTCACTCGCTTCAGGCTTCGTGTCCCCGAGCACAGCAACGGCGAGGGACTCGGCGGTGGAACCGGGTGCAAACGTGAGCTGAACGCCCACGGGTGAATAATCCTGGTCGGCGGTGGTCGCCGTGCTGTCGTGCGTGCTGACCTCCACCGTCACCGGATCCGGGCTCGGCGCCAGGAGGCGCACGGTGAACACGAGGTTGCTCGTCCCTTGGTCGCCTTCCGCGATCTCCGCGTCGTCGATCGCGAGCTCCGGGATCTGCCCCGTGGCGGGGGGGAGGTCGATCCGGAGCCCCGGGTCGGCGACCGTGGCGGGAGGCGTCACGAGCCCGCCGATCGCCGGCGCGACCAGGAATAGTGCCAGGGCGGCACAGGCGGTCTGCCGCGGTCTCGGGTGTGGCCGCTCGAGCATGTGGGTCTCGGCTCCGTTCGTTGAACCGGACAGGGCGCCGCGGACTCGCGGGCGCGCGGGGTATCGGCATGCTCGGGCCGACTATTCACCCCTGTCTCGAAGCGGCAGGCGCGCCGGATCAGCGCTCGCGCCGCCAGTACACGCCCGAGCCGTCGATATCCACGATCGGCTCGGTGATGGCGTGCTCGCGGCGATACTCGTCTACCGCCTGTCTGCAGCCCGGCACGATGCCGTAGTCGTCCACGATGAGGTAGCCGCCCACCGCGAGCTTCGGGTAGAGCGGCTTCAGCGCATCCATCGTGGATTCGTACATGTCACCGTCGAGACGGGCCACCGCGAGATTCTCGATGGGGGCCGTGGCGAGCGTGTCCCTGAACCAGCCCTTGAGGAAGCGCACCTGGGAGTCGAGCAGGCCGTAGCGTTCGAAATTGGTCTTCACCTCCTCCAGCGACACCGCCAGCACCTTGAACGAGTGGTGCACGTCGCCTGCGTCGGCCTGGTAGCGAGCATCCGGGGCGGGAAGGCCCTCGAACGAATCCGCCGCCCACACCGTTCGCTTCGTGTCCCCGTACGCGGCGAGCACGGCCCGCATGAAGATCGCCGCGCCGCCTCGCCAGACGCCGGTCTCGATCAGGTCGCCCGGCACACCGCGCCGGATCACGTCCGTCACGCAGGTCTGAAGGCTGTCCATGCGCTTCGAGCCGATCATGCTCTCGGCATCCGCCGGCCAGTCGCGCCCCTCGGCACGCAGCTCCGGATCGGCGCGCTTCACGAGCTCGAGCTGGCGCGTGGCAAGGACGGCCTGCACCGGGGCGAACAGCGCCCGACGCACGTCCCCTTTGGCGAACTCGAATCGATGGTAGTAGCGGTCGAACAGCGAGCGCGTCAGGACCCGCTTGAGCAGGTCCAGGTAGAGCTCGGCGGCGCCGACGACGGAGGTCTCTGGCATGAGCATAGATTCGCGAATGGGATCCGGGTGAATCGTGGCGATGCGGAATGCCAAGGCAGCATGACGGAGCACGCTTGGCAGCGTCAATCCGTGCGAAGCGGTGAAGTCTGCCACGTTTGACCACGCACCCGCACGCCACCTACTCTCATCCGCCGTTTCCGCCAGCTCGTATCCGGTGGATCTCGGCGTTCCCGGCACGCCCTCTCGATCAGGAAAGGATCCGCATCTTGTGCACCCTCACGGTCGTGGGCACGGGCGGCGTCGGACCGAGTTCGTGACACCGCGCCGCGCGTTGGCCGCGCTGCTCGCTGGCCTGCTGCTGGCGTCCTCCGCGGCGGCGCAGGACCGAGTGCTCGACCTGCTCGGCGCTTCGGGCACCACGGCCCGCATGCAGACGCCGGGTTCCGCGATGTCGCTGGTTCCCATGTCGGGGCCGGTCGACCCGGCGGAATACGTGCTGGGCCCGGGGGACGTGCTGCAGCTAAACCTGTCGGGAAGCGTGACCCGGTCGTGGGATCTCGTCGTGACACCCGAGGGCACGTTGTACGTGCAGAGCGTGGGTTCGCTGGCCGTGGCCGGAACGTCCTTGCTCGAGGCCCGCGCCCATGTCCTCAAGCGTGTGTCCGAGGAGTACCGCGGCGTGAGCATCGACCTGCGGCTCGTGCGACCGCGCGCGATGCTCATCCACATCACGGGGCAATCACGACTTTCCGGGGCGCTGGAAGTCCCGGGCTCGCGCCGCGTGAGCGAGATCCTCGTAGACACCGTGTTCGCGCCGCGCGCCTCGCGACGGAACATCGAACTTCGCCGCCAGACCGCGACGGGTGAGCTGCGGCTCCTGGTGGATCTGTTCCGATTCCGGCTCACCGGGCATCGACGCCTGGATCCGCTGCTGCGCGACGGCGACATCGTTCACATCCCGGTGTCCAGCAGCCACATCGGCATCGAAGGTGCGGTCGGTCGTCCGGGCCAGTACGAGTGGGTGCCGGGCGACAGCCTGAGCACGCTGATCGAGATCGGTGGCGGCCCGCTGCCCGAGACAGTCGAGGATGCGTGGCTGGTGCGCTTCCGGGATGCCACGCAGTTCGACAGCGTGGCATTCCGAGTTTCGGAGGTGCTCGCTGGCCGATACGACATCGCGCTGCGGCATGGGGACCGTGCATTCCTGTACTTCCAGCCCCGATTCCACGAACCCGAGCACGCCACGATCCTAGGCGAGGTGCATCGCCCTGGCGCGATCCCGCTCGAAGCGGGCAAGACCCGGCTCACGGATCTCGTTCGGTCAGCGGGCGGATTCCTCGAGCGAGCCGACCTCGCGGCACTACGCGTGTTCCGGGCGAATCGATTCGCGGGCGAGGGCGACCCCGAGATCGAGCGCCTGGCGAACCTGTCGCGCAAGGAGATGACCGCGTCCGAGTACGAGGTGCTGCGAGCGCGACTGACCGCACGTCGCGAGGACTTCCGGGTGGACTGGCGACGCGTGCTCGAGAATCGTGATCTCGACCTGTTCCTGCGCGCGGGCGATATCGTGCGCGTGGACCCGATCGTCGCCGCCGTGCGCGTGGAGGGCGAGGTTCGCCGGCCGGGCCTGGTCCAGTACGATCCTGGTCGCACCGTGAACGCCTATGTGCGGCTGGCGGGCGGGCTGTCGAACCGGGCGTCGAGAGCGCAGATGCGCGTGACGCGCGCGGTCACCGGGCAGACCATCCTGGCGAAGGACGTGCGGTCCATCGAGGCGGGCGACCTGATCTGGGTTCCCGAACGTGGGGAGACCGCGGCGTGGCAGAACGCCCAGTCCATGCTGTTGGTCCTCGCGCAGATCGCCACTGTCATCCTCGCCATTCGCCGATGACACGAGCCCCGCGATGAATGGCGACGCGTTCGACCTCGAGCCCTGGCTACAACGACTCTCCAAACGGGGTGGCCGCTATCTGCTGCAAATGTTGCTCGGCGGACTGCTGCTCACGGGCGTCACTTACCTCATGCCGTCTTGGTATCGTGCGACCACGGTCCTGCTGCCGCCCGAAGAGGCCGACGACATGGCGATGGGCCTGCCGATCGCGAAACTGCTCTCGCGAGTCCCGTCGTTCACCGGCGTGACCCGCTATTACACGCCGTCGGACCTGTACAAGGCGATCCTCCAGAGCCGCACGGTGCAGGAGCCCGTCGTCGACCGATTCGGCATGGCTTCGGTCTACCGCACCAAGTCCCGCGAGAAGACGCTTCGCGCCTTCCGAAAACACGTGCGGCTGTCACTGGCCCCGGACGGCACGATCAGCGTGTCGGTGGAGGATCGTTCGCCGGGCCGGGCCGCGGAGCTGACGAACGCGCTCGTGAAGGAGCTCGACCGCTTCAACATCGAGAAGCGGAACTTCCAGGCACGGCGGTCGCGCGTCTTCCTGGATCGCCGGGTGTCGGAGACCGACAGTCTCCTGCGCAAGGCCGAGTCCGACCTGCGCACCTATCAGGAGAGCCGCCACATCGTGGCGCCGCCCCAGATCGAGACGGCGAGCCTGGGTCCGGTGGCGGATGTGCTCGCCCGCCGCATGGCGCTCGAGGTGCGGCTGCAAGTGCTGCGGTCCTACCTCAACAATGACAACGAGGAAGTCCGCCAGCTCCGCATGGAGCTGGAGAAACTCAAGGGGCAGATCGGGCTCCTGCCGAGGATCGAGACCGAGCTCGGGCGGCTGATGCGCGATGCCCGTGTCTACCAGCAGGTCTACCTGTTGCTCACCAGCCAGCTCGAGGACGCTCGCTTCCGCGAGGCCATGGACACCCCCACCGTGACGGTGCTGGACGAAGCCTTGCCGCCCGAACGAAAGGTGCGACCGGTGCGCTGGCTGTGGGGCATCGTCGGCGCGATGGTCGTGGGGCTCACGAGCCTGTTGTGGGATGAGCGGGCGGCCGTAGCGACGCGGGCGCGCCAATGACGCTTCCCGGGACCGTGGCTCGAGCTGCGGCGCCCAAGAGTCCGGCCTCGAGCAGCCCCAGGTTCCACCAGAACAGGTGATACATCTGGTTCGCCTTGAGCGTGGGATCGAACATCGAGTTGAGCAGCCCCAGTACCAGTGTGCCGCGCAGCGCCGTCGCCGCTTCCACATCGCCGTCCGGGCGGCTGCGCCCGCCCGCCCGGCGCCACAGCACGAGCATCATCCAGAACCACACCAGCGTGGCGAGCGGGCCGGTCTCGCTGAACAGCGTGAGCGCGAAGTTATGCGGATCCTCGTCGAGCAGCGCATCGTTCTGCAGCAATCCCTGCCCTGCTCCGAGGCCCCACGGCAAGTGCGTCGCACCACGTTGCCAGGCGATGCTCCACGAGTTGAACCGGAAATAGGTGCTCTCGAACGCGCGTGGATTCGTGAATCGCTCCGCGAGCCCCTGGCCCATGGGCGTCCACAGCAGCGGCGTGGTGATCAACGCGACGACCGCGAGCCCGATCCACCACGAGCGACGAACACGCACCGCCACCACCAGCAGGTAGCCCGCGGAAAGCAGGAAGGGACCCCGCGCCGCCACGAGCAGTGAGGCCACGAGCGGGCTGATCAGACCCGCGAGCGCCGCCGCCCGTCGCCATGATCGCGCCGGAGTGAGACGCACCAGAAGCAGCATGGACGGAGCGCACAGCAGCATGGTGGATGGGATGCCGTTCGCATGCATCCATCCCAGATCGCTCACCATCGTGCGAAGCTCGACGCTCTTGAACAGTGGAACCCCGCTCAGCACCATGGTCACGAGCAGCTGCACGAATGTTGCAGCGCAGAACAGTGCCGGCCCCCACAGCAGCGCCTCGCGCCCGAAGCGCGGCACGGCACGGCGGGTGAGCTCGAACGCGAGCCAGCCGAGCGCGAACATCTTGAGCTGACCGAAGTATCGCCACCAGCTCGTGGAGACAGTGGCGCCGGGCAGCAGCAGCAGCAGGAAGAGCGCATAGCGCCACTGGATGGCGTCCAATCGCGGGGCGCGCACCGCGAGGCCGTGCAATGCGCTTCCCAGCAATGGGAGGGCGAGCATCAAACTCAACGCCTCGTACGGGAGCACGGGCAGGTAGAGCGGCGAGATGATCAGCACCGGAACCGCCCAGAACAGCAGGACCGGCAGCCCTCGCATGGCCAGCGCGAACGTGACGATTCCGAGCCCACCCAGGATGGCGACCGCCGCGGGGTGGTCGGCGTCTTGCCAACCCAGCACCGACACCGCGAGAACCGCAGCGAGCGGAAGCATCACCCGCGCGGCGGAAGCACGCGCGGAGGCAGGGGGATTGCTGAGCACGGACACGGCACGCTACTTTAGCGGGCTGCGATACCCCACACCAGCGCCGAACGTGCAGACGCCTCTCCCCGCATTCCGCACCACCACTGATGCCCCATCGAACCTATGCGCCTGGGAGTCCGACATGTCCCGCCTCGCGGTGATCGTCGTGAGCTATCGGGTGCGTGAACTTCTGCGTCGCTGCCTGGAAACCCTGCAGGCGCAAGGTGACGTCGTGAGCGAATGTTGGGTGGTGGACAACGACTCCGGTGACGGCAGCGCGGACATGGTGGCGGCGGAGTTCCCGCACGTGCAACTCGTGAGGCTGACCGAGAACGTGGGATTCTCCCGCGCCAACAACCTGGCCATGCGGAGTGCCTCGGCCGACGTGTTCGCACTCGTGAATCCCGACACGGAACTCCCGCCCGGCGTGCTGGCGAACGCGCTGGCCACGCTAAGCGCAGTTCCCAGGGCCGCGGTGCTCGGCGTGTCACTCGCGAATCCCGACGGCACGCCACAGCCATCGCGGTTCGCGTTTCCGGGCCTCGTCAATCTCGCCGTGGAATCGCTCGGGCTGCACCGGATCCTCGTGCGTGCGGGGTTCGCCACGGTCTCACTGGCACCCGAGCGTGCGGACCACGTCGGACCCGCGCCGTGGGTGAGCGGCGCCTGCATGATGGTCACGCGCTCCTGGTTCGAGCAGAGCGGCGGTCTGGACGAGACGCTGTTCATGTACGGGGAAGATCTCGACTGGTGCTGGCGCGCGCACGCCGCCGGTCTGGGCGTGCTGCACACCACACGCGCCCGAGTAGTGCACCATGGGGGCGCGTCCGGCGGACACGAGCGGGGTGCGCTGTTCGTCAGGAACATCGAGGGTCGCCTGGCGTTCGTGCGGCGTCATCGCGGGGCGTGGCGCGCCGCGATCGCTCGCGAACTGGTCGCGCTCGGCGCCGTCCTGCGCCTGCTCTACTGGAGGCTGCGCGCGCGTGCCGAGGGCGCCGACCTGCGCCCGCACACGCGCGACCAGGTCGAGCGCTTCGCCGCGGTGTGGGCGTGGCGCTGGGGGCGCAAGCCGTGAGTCGCGACGCTGCGCTGGTGTTCACGCCGCGCTTGCCATGGCCACAGGACGACGGGGGTCGCGTGGCGCTTTGGCAGACCGTGTGCACGCTCGCCACCGCCTACGACACCACGCTCGTCTCGCTCGTGGCCGACGGGAGCGTAGTGCCGGCCGAACCAGCGATCCTGCGCGAGCTCGGGGTGCGAGTCGAGTACCTCCCGCACACGCCGCCGTCGCTGCCGCTGGCGCTGGTGCGCGGCACGTTCGGACGCTGGCCCTACACATTGGCGCGCTATCGCAGCGACCGGGTGGCCGGGGCACTGCGCGCCATCGTCGCGAGGCTCCGCCCGCGGCTGGCACTGGTGAACAACCTGCACCTTGCGCCCTACATTCGAGATCTTCGGCCCGCCACCGTGGTGCTTCGCCAGCAGAACGTCGAGACCACCTGGCTCACGCGCTTCGCCGCTTCGCGCCGCGACCCATTCACGCGCGCCTTCACGGAGCTCCAGGCGCGTCGCATGCGCGGCGCCGAGCGCGAGCTGTGCGAGGCGGTCGACCTGGTGCTCGCCATCCACGAGAACGAGGCGGCGGAGCTGCGTGCGCTCGCACCGCGAGCGAACGTGGCGGTCATGCCGTTCGCGGTGGATGAAGCTCGGTTCCTGACGCGTGCCCCAGCGGCGGGGCGAGTGCTCCTGACCGGAGCGTTCGGCTGGCCGCCCAATGCCGAGGGCGCCGCGCGCTTCCTGGCGACGGGTTGGGCGCGCGTGCGAGCGCGGCACTCCGAAGCCACGCTGCGATTGGTGGGCAAGGATCTTGCTGTGCCGCTCGCAGCGCTGGCGAACGCGGCGGGCGCGGAGCCGGTGGGTTACGTCCAGTCGATCGAGCCGGAGTTCGCTGCGGCCGCGGTACTGGTGGTGCCGCTGTGGGTGGGCGCGGGCGTTCGCGTGAAGATCGTGGAGGCGCTGATGGCGGGTGTCGTGGTGGTGGCGACACCGCTCTCGGCCGAGGGGCTCGGCTTGGAGCACGGGAGGGAGGTCCTGATCGCCGAGACTCCGGAAGCCCTCGGCGACGCGGTCGCGGACTTGCTCGACGATCCGGCACGAGCCCGTGAGCTCGCCGCGGCGGGACAAACCGTGGCACGCGCGCGTTGGTCGGTGAGCGCGGTGGGCGCCGAGGCCGTCCGCCTGTGCGAGGCGACCATGCGCGAGCACGAGTGCCGAAAGTGAAGCTCCTTTTCGTGACTCCGCGCTACCCTTGGCCTCCGGACCGCGGCGATCGAATGACGACGTTCTCGCTGCTGCGGGGGCTCGCGCGCCAGCATGACGTCACACTGCTCTCACATGTGGACGGCAGTGAACCACCGATGGCGCACGAGATACTCGTGAACCTTGGCATCCGGATCGAGACCGTGCCGCTCACGCGCGCGGCGTCATGGATGCGGGCGTGGTTCGGCCTGTTCACTCCCGAACCCTCGCAGGTGGCGTACTACCGATCGGCCGCCATGCGCGAATTGGCGTCCTTCCACACGCGAAGCGGCGGCTACGATGTCGTGTGGGTGCAGTTGCTCCGCATGGCACCTTGCGTGGACGGTGTTGAGCATCCCGCCAAGGTGTTGTTCCTGGCTGATTCCATCGCGTTGAACCTCGAGCGGGCGGTGCGGTTCGAGTCTTGGTGGCGGAGGCCGGTCATCGCCTGGGAGCGCCGCCGCGTCGCAGCATATGAGGTGGCTGCCTCGCGGTCGTTCCGCGAGGCTTGGGTCGTCTCCCCGGTGGACCGCGACCACCTGCACGCGCGCGGCGTCAGCCACGCTCGGCTCGTTCCCCACGGCGTGGATTCCTCGCTGTTCGACCTGGAACCCCGTCGCGCGCGGGAACCGCGCGTCATGTTCCTGGGTAATCTCAGTGTTCCCCACAATGTCGATGCGGCGGTGTTCGCCGCGCGCGAGGTATTCCCCGAAGTGCGCAGGTTGCATCCCGAAGCCGAGCTCTGGCTCGCCGGGGCGAGTCCGCGTCGCGCGGTGCGTTTGCTCGCCTCACTGCCGGGCGTCACCGTGACCGGCTCGGTGCCGGACCTGGCCCCGCTGTGGGCGGCGGCGCACGTCATGCTGGCGCCGCTGCGCTTCTCGAGCGGTATCCAGAACAAGATCCTCGAGGCCATGGCTGCGGGCGTCCCCGTGGTGACCACGCCCGGGGCGGCGGCAGGCGTGGGCACCGGGGCGGCAGGCCTCATGCGCGTGGCCGCGGACGCCCCCGGGCTCGCGCGCGAGACCGCGTCGCTGCTGGCGGACCCCGCCGGGGCCGCGGCCATGGCGGCGCGAGCACGGGCCCACGCGCGCGCGCACTTCTCCTGGGATGCCCTCGGGCGCGAGCTCGAACGGGTGGCCCGTGAAGCCAAGCAGAACGTGGTCGGGCATTGACTTGGCAACCTCATGTCCCTACTTTCCGCAGGTCGTGCCGTGTGGCAGGCGGCGCCTGCAGGGCGATGCACCGGGATGGACATCACGCCTGAAGGTCTCTCTCGAGGACAAGCCATGAGGATCCTGGTCACAGGAGGTGCCGGCTTCATCGGGTCCCATCTCGCCGAGGAGTTGCTGAGGCGAGGTCACGAGGTTTTGGCTCTGGACGACCTCTCCACCGGTCGGGCAGAGAACTTCGTGACTTACGGGCAACACCCGAAATTCCGCTTCCTCGAAGGCAGCGTCATGGACACGGCACTCGTGCACGGCCTCGTGGCCCAGTGCGACCGCGTGTTCCACCTGGCGGCGGCGGTGGGTGTCAAGTACGTGCTCGAAAACCCGTTGCGCTCGCTGCTGACCAACATCCGGGGCACCGAGGTGGTGCTCGAGGCGGCAAGCGAGCACCGACGCAAGGTCATCCTCGCCTCGAGCAGCGAGGTGTACGGCAAGGGCGTCTCGGTGCCGTTCTCCGAGGACGACGACCGGCTGATCGGCCCGACGCACAAACTGCGCTGGTCGTACGCCTGCGGCAAGGCCGTGGACGAGTGCCTGGGACAGGCCTACTTCCAGCAGCACCAGCTGCCGGTGGTGATCGTGCGCTGTTTCAACACCTGCGGGCCGCGGCAATCCGGCGCCTACGGCATGGTCATCCCCAACATGGTGCAGCGGGCGCTCCAGGGGGACCCCATCCTGGTGTTCGGCGACGGGCTCCAGTCGCGCTGCTTCTCGGCCGTTTCCGACGTGGTCCGCGCCATGCTGCTGCTGGCGGACAGTCGCGAAGCCGAGGGACAAGTGTTCAATGCCGGCAGCGACGAGGAGATCACGGTCGGCGATCTGGCCAAGCGCATCAAGCGCCTGTGCCAGAGCGATTCGCCGATCGAGCTGGTGCCCTACGAGCAGGTGTACGGCCAGTCGTTCGAGGACATGCGCCGCCGGGTGCCCGACTTGCAGAAGATCCGGCGCATGGTGGGCTACCGGCCCCAGGTCACGCTCGACCGCCTGCTCGAGATCACCATCCGCGACCACTGCGAACGCATGGGGATCGTCTGCCCGATCGAGGTGTCGGCCGCGTAGGGCCAGGTCCGCCGGCCGTCGGCTCGACCCCCCGAGTCCCCAGCGCGCCATCTTCCCATGTCGCTCGCGCCGCTGGTCGCATTCGGAATCGCCGCGCCCCTGGCCTGGCTGCTCATGCCGCTGGGCATCCGCGTGGCGTGGGCCGTGGGCTGGCTCGACCATCCCGAGGCCCGCAAGCTCCACACGCATGCCACCGCCGTGCTCGGCGGCGCCGTCGTGTTCGTGGCGGCGGTGATCGCCTGGGGGTTCACGCTCGCGCGCATGCCGCATTCGCCCGCCGACTGGGAAGCCTGGTACCTGCTCTCGGGGGCGGCGCTCACGCTGGCCGTGGGGCTTTGGGACGACCGCTTCGGCATGCAGCCCGGCGTCAAGATGCTGGCACAGGCCGCAGCCGCCACCATGCTCATCGCCGGCGGGCTCGTTCCGGATGTGGGACTGCCGGTGGGCATCGAGGCCGCGCTCACGCTGGTGGCGTTGGTGGCGCTCATGAACGCCGTCAACTTCCTCGACAACATGAACGGCATGGTCGGGGGATTGTCGGCCATCGCGCTCGCGGGGTTCGCGTGGACCTCGATGGAGCGCGGGGCCAATGGCGTGGCGGCGGCGCAGATGGCGCTGGCCGGGGCATGTGTGGGGTTCCTGCCACACAACTTCCCCCGGGCCCGCATCTTCCTCGGGGACGCAGGCAGCCTGTTCTTGGGGTATAGTGTCGGCGCTTCCGCGCTCATGACCATGGAGGGAGCGGCCCCGGGTTGGGGCCGTGCCGGGGCCCCGCTGATACTGGCCTACCCGGCATTCGACATGATCTTCGTGATCCTCACGCGCCTGCGCGACGGCCGACCCGTGTACCAGGGCGGCCGGGACCACACCAACCACCGACTTGCGAGTGTCCTCCAATGTCCGATCCGAACCGTGCTTCTGATGTGGGCCAGTGGGGGCGCCCTATGCGCCGCCGGGTTAAGTATGCTGCACCTAAATCAGGCGGTGCCGACGCTGCTCCTGTGGGGCCTGTCGACGATACTGCTGCTCTGGAGCGGGCTGCGATTATCGTCCGTGCCGATCGCCCCGCACCCCGCGCCGACATCGAAGTGATCGGCGCGCCGCGCGCGCACGCTGCGCGCGAGTCCCACGAACCGGACGAGCACGACGCGAAGTTGCGCGACCTGGTGGTGCACATGGCCAAGGGCCTCGTGGACCATCCCGACGACGTGTCGGTCGAGATCGTGGAAGCCGGGGACGGCGGCGAGCTGGAGCTGCACGTGCATCCCGACGACATGGGCCACGTGATCGGTAAGCAGGGTCGCACGGCGCGTTCGCTCCGCCTGGCACTGGGCGCGGCCGCTGGCCGCATCGACCGCCGCATGGGTCTGGAGATCGAGGACTGACGAGCGTTGCCATCGGCCGCATCGGGCGCCCGCACGGCGTGGCCGGCGAACTCTACGTGGACGGCTGCTCGCTCAAGCCCGAGCAACTTCTGGCGCTGGGCACGCTGGCATGGCGCAGCCCGCGCGGCGAGTCCCGCGAGGTGACGCTGACGCGCGTGCGCGCCACGTCGTCGCGCCTGCTGGTGACGATCGATGGCGTGACCACGCGCGAACTGGCGACCGCGTTCGTGAACGGCACGCTCGAGCTCGAGCCCGACCGCCTGCCGGATCCGGGACAGGGCGTGTCGTACGCGTACGAGCTGGTGGGCATGCGCGTGGTGGACCCGGCCGGTCTCGAACTAGGACGCGTCGCGGACGTGATCTTCAACGCCGGCCAACCGCTGCTCCAGCTCGAGGGCCCGCAGGGCAAGTTGCTGCCCTGCCAGCGTCCGTTCATGAAAAACGTGGACATGTCGGCGCGGGTGATCACGCTGGACCTGCCCGCGGGGTTCGACGAGTTCTAGTAACGCCGGACCCGCGCGAGCGCGGGTGCCCCGTTCTATACTGCCGCGCCGCGCGCCAGCGTCGCCGCTCCCACCGCGAGAACCTCATGAAGATCACGCTGCTCACCATATTTCCGGAGTTCTTCCCGGACGCCTTCGGGGACGGGATGATCCGCGTGGCGCGCGAGAAGGGAATGCTCGAGCTGTCGGTGGTGAACCTGCGCGACTTCACCGACGACCCGCACCGAAGCACGGACGACTACCCATTCGGCGGCGGGGCGGGGATGGTCATGAAGATCGAGCCCGTGTACAAAGCCCTCGCTTCGCTCGGGCTTGCCGACCGCGACGCCCGGCCCGCGGGCACGCGAGTGCTGCTCACCTCACCGCAGGGACGCCGGTTCACGCAGGACACGGCCATCGCCTGGGCGAGCCTCGAGCACCTGGTCATCCTGTGTGGGCGCTACAAGGGAGTGGACGAACGGGTGGCCGAGCAACTGGTGGACGAGGAGTTCTCGCTCGGCGACTTCGTGCTCTCGGGCGGCGAGCCCGCGGCGCTGTGCGTGGTGGATGCAGTGGCGCGGCTGCAACCCGACGTGGTGGGCTGCTTCGACTCGGTCGAGAGCGATTCCTTCCACAGCGGCCTGCTGGACTGCGCCTACTACACGCGACCGGCCGAGTTCCAGGGCTGGTCGGTGCCCGACGTGTTGCTCTCGGGACATCACGCGAACATCGCGCGCGCGCGTCGTGAGGAGGCCCTGCGCCGCACGTTCGAGCGGCGCCCCGACCTGCTCGAGCACGCCGAGCTCTCGGACGCCGACCGCAAGCTGCTGCGCGGCCTGGCGCGGGAACGAGAGCCGCGCCCGTGACGTCACGCGCCGTGGGAGCGGACGGCGGCGCGGGCCACACGCTGCCGGCCGCGGGAGCGCGCGACCCGCTTGCCATCGCGTCGGGCGTGGCGTTCCTGTTGCTCGTGGCCGCACTGTCCGGCCCCATCGCCCCCATGGGCATCGCCACGGCGCTGTGCGGAGCACTGACGCTAGCGCGCTTCATCTGGCCACCGGGCCCGTCCTCCGGACGGGTTCGGCTGGCGTGGCCACGCACGCCGGTGGACCGCGCGGCGATCGCGTGGCTCCTGGCGCTGCTCGTGGCGAGTGTGTTCGCGCTGGATCCGGCCGGCAGCCTACCGCGCGTCAGCAAGGGCCTCATGCCGGCACTGGTGGGGCTCGCGGCGTTCCATGCCGCCGACCGCCGCGACGGCCGGCGGGCGTTGGCGCTCTACCTGATCGTCGTGGGCGTGGTGTCGTTGATCAGCGTGGCCCTCTGGTACGGCGAAGGCCACGGCTACGCGTGGCGCGCGCGTGGGCTCGCGGGGCACTACATGACGTACGGCGGCCAGCTGTTACTCGAGATCCCGGTGGCGCTCGCGGTGGCGTTCACCGCGCGCGAACGCCGCTGGCGCTGGGGCGCGGCACTCGTGGCCGCGCTGGCGCTGGTGGCGTTGGCCGCCACGTTCACGCGCAGCGCGTGGATGGGCGTGTTCGTCGCCGGCGTGATCGTGGTGGGCGGTGCCTGGCCGCGCGGGCTGCTGTTGCTCGCGGGTGCGGCGGCGGCGGCGTGGATGTTCGCCACCGGCGCGTGGCGGGACCGACTGCACAGCATGGTGGATCCGAGCCACGGCTATAACGGGGAGCGATTGCTCATGTGGGGAGCGGGCGCGCGCATGTTCCTGGCCGATCCGATCACGGGCGTGGGCCTACAAGACCTGCACGCCGTCTACCCAGCGTATCGCTCGCCGCTCGCCACCGAGGAGATCGGTCACCTGCACAACACGGTGGTACAGATCGGCGCCACCATGGGGCTGGTGGGGCTGGCGGCGTTCGCCTGGCTCTACGCGCAGCTCCTGCGCGCGGCCTCGGCCTCGCTCGGCCCGGTGCGCGGGCTCGCGGCGCGGCTCCGCGCCGACGGCGTGGGAGGGGGCCTGCGGCTGGGCGTCACGGCGGCGCTCATGGGCTTCCTCGTGGCGGGAGTGTTCGAATGGAACTTCGGCGACGAGGAGCTGCTCTACCACCTCTACACGCTGGTCGGCCTGGCGTGGGCCTCTCGAGGCTGGGGCGGGGCGAAGTCGCACCCCTGGCGTGGCGACATTTCGGGTCCGGTGACGGACGAGCCTTCGCGCTAGTCCCGCCGGAGGGGAGCGGCGGGATTGCCCACCACCGTGGCGAGCGGTGCCACGCTCTTGGTGACCACCGCGCCCATTCCGACTACGGCGCCACGTCCAATCACGATCGGCTTGTCGTCAGTGCCTTGCTTGAGGATCGCGCCGGTGCCGACGTAGGCATGGTCCTCGATCGTCACTCGCCCGTTGCAGTGCACCCCGGGCGCGAACGTGACGAAATCCCCGATCCGGCAATCATGCGCGACGTAGGAGTAGATGTTGGCGTGAAAGAAGCGTCCGATTGCGGCGTTCGACGTGATGGTCACGAACGGGCACAGGATGGCGCCTTCGCCGATCTCGTTGCCGCTCATGCAGACGGTGTTGGCCGCGATGATCGAGAACGGGGACGCACCGCGGGCGATCAACTCATCCGCGATGCGTTGCCGCACGTGATGGTCGGCGATCGCGATGTTGAAGTGCCGGGCATGGTCGGCAGACAGGAACGCCTCCGCGGACATGACGCGATGGCCATTCACCATGCCCGGTCCCCCGGACTCGACGACGAAGACCAGCTCGAAATCGCGGTCTGGGTGGGTCCGGGTGAGCATCTCCAGGGCGACCGGCATGACCTCACGGCCGAAGCCTCCGGCTCCCACCAATCCATAGAGCCTCATTCCGAGATCACCTCGGGAGCGGAGAGCCTGTCGTGGATCGCCTCGGCTTTCGACACGCAAAACCTCAGGATCGAGCAGATGGTGTCGACGTCCTCCGGGCGGACCGACGTGCCATTGGGCAGCGTCATGACACGCGTACAGAGCCGTTCGGTCTGGGGCAGGAGCAGGCGGGCCTGGGGGAACTGCGACCGGTAGGGTTCCATCGCGTGGCAACCGGGATGAAAGTACTTCCTCGCGAGGACCTTCTCCGCATGGAGCAGGCGCACGAGCTGATCGCGATCCAGGCCGGCCTCTTCCGGGGTCACTTCGAGCGCGACGTACTGGTAGTTCGATCGCTCGGTCGGGTCGTGTTCGACGACCGTGAGTCCGGGGATGCCCCGAAGGCCCTCTCGATAGGCCAGGTAGTGCCGCCGGTTCACCTCGACCAGCTCGTCCAGGCTCTCGAGCGAGGTCAGCCCCATGGCCGCGCTGATCTCCGGCATCTTGCCGTTGGTCCCGACGTAGATGACGTTGTCG
>CAYQNV010000145.1:0-30049 GCA_964418975.1 uncultured bacterium
GCCGAGATGATGGACGACGCTCGGGCGTACCTGCGCAGCACGCAGAAGCAGCCGGCCCTCGTGCGTCGCTACTTCCAGGAGCGCCACGTTCGCTATGCGGCCGCATGACGGGTGTCAACTACAAACTGCTCCCGGTAATAATCCCACTCGGAGCTTGACATCGGGGGCCGCTTCACAGAAGGAATTTCCATGCGCGTGGAACCGATTCTACGCCCGTCCCGGCGCCGCGCTCGAGGTCGAATTCCTCCGCCTGAGCTCCGACCGGTCCTCGGCGCCGCCCGCGATCCCTTCGCCTCGGCCCGCGGCGGCGCCTCCGCCACGCCCTGAGCCCACCTCCCCGCGCTCGCAGCACGCACTGGTCCCACCGCGGGGCGCGCTCACGCCCGCTCACGCTCGGAGGCTCGCCCCTCATCCGCCCCTCGCCACACTTTCTCCCACCCGTCAGCCCGGAGCCGCCGACGCTCCCACCCAGGGTCCGGCCCGCGAGTCCACCCCGCGCCGCTCGAGGTGCGCGAGAGTGCGCCGGATCGCGGCCGGCTCGGTCACGAACCCGATGATCCGTGCCTCGCTCCCGCAGCGCGCACACACCTCGACGTCCACCCGGAACACCTTCCTTGACAGTTCCGCCCATCGCCGTCGTCGCGCCCGGAGCGCGCGCCAGCTCGCCTCAGGCTCCTCCACCTCCGGCGGCGCGCCGCACGCGCGCGCCAGCACGATCCCGCGCTGCCGCCACCACACCCTCCGCCGCGTCGCGTTCGCCCCCGCGCAACGCACCCGCACCTCGTAGCGCTCCGGCACGTGATCCACCCACCGCGCCAGGAACTCCAGCGCCGTCATCCGATGCACCCCGGCGTAGGGTTCGGAGGTGCGGTCCAGTTCCGAAAGCAGAGCTGAAGGATAAGAGTGGAGTCGGGTGAACTTCGAGGGCCGCACCCTGCGGCTGGAGCCGGGCGAAACGAAGAACGGGCGCGGCAGGGGGTTCCCCTTCGGCGCCTCCCCCCGCCTCGTGGCGTTGCTGGACCGGCAGCGGCAGGAGCGGTGGCGCGTCGAGCGTGAGCGGGGCGTGGCCGTCGAGTACGTGTTCCAGCGGCAGGGGCGTCCAATTCTCAACATGGACGACTCATGGCGGACGGCCTGCCGGGCGACCGGGCTGGCAGGCCGCCACTTCCACGACCTGCGGCGCTACGCCGCCACGCGGCTCGTGCGAGCTGGAGTGGCCCGGTCCGAAGCGATGGCGCTCATGGGGCACGGGACGGAGAGCATGCTCATTCGGTACGCGCTGAACGACCTGCCGATGCTGGAGCTGGCCGTGGCGAAGCTACTTCCCTTCGTGGGCCCGAAGCGAGTCGCTCATGATCCGAGCCAGCTCACGATCCCCCGTCATGGTCAGTCCCATCTTTCGAAAGAAGCTGCCGACTCCAGCGGTCAACGGGTTCCGAAGCTCCGAGATCATGACGACCTCGTCGCCCACCGCCACGGACTTCCCCCCCGTGACCCGAGCTCCCGCCGTCTGCTCCCCGAGCGAGAGGAGTCGAATCTCGCACGAGCGGGTTCGCCGTGAGCTGCCACCGGATCCCGGCACGCGGCGCCAAACCGCGAACCGGTCGCCTTTCTCCACCCCGTGCCGCCTTCCGAGGTCGATCAGGCAGCGGTCACCCTGGACCTCGATCACCGATCCCCGCGGCATCAGTCCTTCCGCGACGACCTTGTCGGCCGCCTGCTGCGCCGCCGTGCGGGCGCAGTTCGCGATCAACGCGATCGCTTCCTCCTTGGTCTTCGCTCCGGATTCGGAGATATGGCCGTGCACGGCGGCTGCGATCCCGCCGCTGCTTCGTCGGGTCACGCGAAGGCTGACCGAAGCCACGGCAAAGTAGGGATAGGGCATGTCGGTTCGGAGCTCGAGGTAGGCGTTGACGTGCCCCTCGCAATCGAAGTCGATTCGTCCGGGTATGGCGATCGTGTCCGCGAGCGTGGGCACCGGGAGGCCGGTTTCCACACCTGAGGGCCGTCCGGTCGAAGGAGTCATGCCCGGCTCCGAACGGGAAGCGGCGCCAAGTTGCCGCTCATCCAACAAGACCAGCCACCTCGCCTTTGCGAGGTGCGTCCGAACGTCGGTGGTGACCACGTCCGCGACGACCGGCGGCGTGTGGCCCAGCGTCGCAACCGGCCAGACGATGATTCTCGGTCGAGGATCGGATGCGTCGCTCGCGTCGTTGGATCGAGCCATCGGAACGCCGAGCAGGACCGGCACCACAACCACCGCGAGACACGTTGCGAATCGGCCCAGCCTCGCCCAATGGGATCGGCCGCGTGTTCCGTGAGCAAACTTTTCCACGATGGCTCCGGCGGTTCTCAGTTCGCCTCGAACGAGAGGCCGCCGTGCTCGATGCGGTACTTGCGATAACGCAAGCCGTCCGAGTCGTGGACGCAGAGATTGCCCTGGGGGTCGAGTCCGATCGCGTCCGGTCGGACTCCTGCCGGCAGGACTCGCCGTGCTCGCGACGTCCGTCGGCCGTCTGGTGCCACCACGAGCAGGTCATCACCGAACTGCGGAAGGATCCACGAATAGCCCTCGCGATCCACGACCAGCGCGTCGTGGGTGACACTCGAAGCGCCCCCGGGGAAATTGAGCGACAGGACTTGCACGACGGCACCCGATGGCGAGAATCGAATGATCCTCCGGCCATGGTCGTCCAGCACCGCGAGATTCCCGTCCGGGCAGATCGAGATGGCATTGACGTGCATCATCGCAATGCGAGCATCCCCAGGGACCGAATCCCAGGTCGCAACGACGTCGCCGCTCGAGGACAGTTTCATCACCTGGCCCGCCCAACCGGCGACGTAGACGAAGCCCGAGGCATCCACCGCAACGGCCGGGAGGTACCGGAAGTTGCCCGCGCCGCCGGGGCACGACGCGAAGACCGACTCCTGTTCTCCCTCGAGTTTGAAGATCCGACAACCGCTGTGCTCGCCGAAGTACGCGACGCCCCGCCTGTCCACCGCGACGCCGTGCGCTAGCCGCGGAGGTCCCTCGTCGAGATCCCGAAATTCGTGTTCGCGCCGCATCACTCCGTCCGGGCCGTAGACCAGGAGCTTCCCGCTCGGCGCATCCGTCACCAGCATTTCACCGCGTGGGGTGAATGCGATCCCCGAGGGTCCGGCGGCGTTCAGATCGTCGTCGTTCGCGGGTTGAAACTGAATCTCGAACAGTCCCGGCCCGTCGCCGCTGGTCCCTTCACCGCCGCCCGGGTCCGATTGGAGCTCGGACTTCTTGCGGACCTCGATGGAGGGCCCGACATACGCCGGTTGCGTCGTGTCCCCGAGCGCGGCGCGGTTGTTGGGATTCGCCGCCACGGCGCTCGCTATCCCCCGGAAGATCGAGCTCATCCCGCTCCCCGCGCTGCTCCGCAACTCGGGAGCCAGAGTGGCGCGATCCCCCACGCGGAATTCCGCCTTGCCGGGGAGCTTTCCGCCGGACGACTCGTTGCCCACCTGATCCAGGGTGATTGTCGCGGTCTTGGTCTTCACGCGACCCGGGCCGATCGAATCGCGATAGCTCACCTCGAACTTCAGCTTGGGCCGGAGGCCATGATCCGACCCGAGGTCGATCAAGCAGCGCTTGCCGTCCACCTCGACCACGGAACCGACAGGCACGATCCACCTGGCGATCTGGTCGCCCGCCATCTGCCCGGCGGTGCGCGCGCAATCGGCCACGAGCTTGCGCGCGCCGTCCGCCCGAATGCCCATCATCGTGTGCTGGATAGGCTGCCCCAGCTGCCTCACGTCGCCCGAGCTGACGGACGTCGCGTCGAGCGAAATCGTGGCCGAGGCCGTCCAGTTGAGCGGGTCCTTGGGATCTTCGTGGGAGATGAAGACCTCGATGGAGCCGGAGCACACCCATTCCGCCTTGACCTGACGACCCACTTCGAGAGCCTGCTCCTGGCTGTAGTCCGGCGTGCGACTCTTGGCGATCTCCCCGAGGACGCGGTCGACACGGTCGGTCTCGGTCAGGAGGAGCCACGTGGCCTTGGTCAGCAGCGCTCGGGCCTCCGTCGTCCCGAGCTGCGCGAAGCTGGGATCCGTTCCCTTCGCGGCCTTGAGAGGCAAGACCGCGACCGCGATGCGCTTGGCGTCCTGTGCGGACGCGGGGATGTACGTCATCAGCAGCATCGCGGGTACCAGAACCGCGAGCCGCGCAGTAAGTCCGGCCGAGCGCCTCCCGTGAGTCGTCATTTGATCCCCTTGACGATAATGTTGAAGAGTGGGGTCCCCGCTTGACGCAGGGCGCTTCCGAGCTTGGAGCAGTTGACTGCGATCGGGAGCAGCACGCGATCGCCCGCGTGGATGTCGCTGTCCTTCGACCGGACCGGTTTCGCGATCGAGGTCTCTTCTCCCACCGTGTGGACGACGATGTCGCCCAAGGACACGTCCGGGCGGCGAAGTTCCTTCCCGGTCAGGGGGTTGAGGACGACCCCGCCTTCGCGTTGCACCGCGAGGCGCTGGCCCGACTTGATCCCGTCACGTGAGCCCAGGTCGAGCAGCACCTGATCGCGTTCGGGGACCTCCAGCACGATCCCGGCGAGCGAGGCGGACTTGAGCAGTTCGCAGGAGAGTTCCGACAGCGCCTCCTTGAGACAGGAGGTCGGCTGCCCGCCGTGCACGGTGGTGATCTTCTGGAACACGACCACGCCGGTTTCGACCTGGACGAGTCGGAGCGCCGCGCTCAGGTCGCAGGGGAATAGCGAACCCGAGGGGTTGAGCTCGATCGAGATCACCTCGCCGAAGGCGATGTAGCGCGCCGCCAGCAGCAGGCCCGACTCGATTGCGTCGCGCTGGGAGTAGTCGAGGCGATGACTGGCGGCGATCTGGCCCAGCACTACGTCCATGCGCGACGCCTCGATCAATTGATACCGAGGGGACTCCACGAGCTCGCTGCGAACGTGAGCCGCGGCCAGCAGGCCCAACGACTCGTACTTGGCGGGGGCCTGGAACGGGAGCACCCCGACGGTGATCTTGCGTGGCGCGTCGGCCGCTCGTGCGCCGGGCGCGAGGAGGCTGAGCGCGAGGAGGCTGAGCGCGAACGCGGTGACGATGCGGCGTCGCACGGGCCCTACCTCGCGACCGGGGGCGCGTCCGTCGCCCGAAGGGCCAGTGGCACGAGTTTCTCCACGGCCAGCTTCGCGCACTTCCTGAGCGCGTCCTCGGCCGCGCGACGACGCGTGTCGCCGGCGAACCCTCCAATGTCCGAGAAGTCCACCGAACCCAAGATCTCGGGGTTGGCGACACCGTAGATCGAGACGCGGCCACGTGCCCCGCACCAGATCCCACCGCCCTCGTTCGTGTACTCGTAGCGGACGCCGACCCTTCCGTAGACTACGTAGTCCACCGCCTTGCGAAGCGTCGGTGCCAGTGCCACCCATTCGTTGCGATCGATGGCGATCCCGATCTTCTCGAAGTTCGATCGACCGATGTCGGTGATCCCGAACACACGAGCCCCGCGGTCCACCAGCGTGGTCGTCAACCGGTCGCCGACGATCGACTCGTCGTCGAGCTCATCGAAGACTTTCTCCTCGATCAGGACGTAGATGCGGCTCTTCTCCTGGCTGGCGGCATCCACGAACTCGAAGCGCGCCGTGCGTTCCCCGAGCGCATTCAGGGCGTCGCGGATGAGCACGGCGTGCTCGGCGTTATGCACACCGCTCAGGATCGGGAGGCGGTGCGTGTCGACGCCGACGACGAGAGCGGTGCGTGACGCGGACGGCATGCGCTCGACCCGCAGCGTCACGAGGCCGTTCTCGTCGCTCGACTGGTCGCCGGTCACGATCCCGGTGTCCGCCGACCAGCGGGCCAGGATGGGCACGCCGGCGGCGAGTCTGGGCTCTCCGTCACGCACGAGCTGCACGCGCACCTGCAGCGGAGCGTTGGGTGGACTGCCCGCGGACGCCTTCTGGCGGTCCCCGGAGACGATCTCGAAGCGAAGCCCATCCGCCGTGCTCAACACCTCGCGCACGGCATCGGTCGCGACGTCCGCCGAGTGAGGATCGGCGAGCGCCAGATCGTAGGCCCGTCCCATGTAGGCGACGCTCTCCCCGATGCGGCCTTCCTCGCGGGTCTGACGCCCGAGCCCGACCAATTCCACGGCGCGCTGACGCGCGAGTGAAGGCGGCGGCGGCGCCTTGCCCTTCTTGGCGCCCGATGCGACGCCGGCAACGAGCATCACGGCCAATGGGGCCGCGATGAGGACCGCGAGACGTAAACTCATGGAAGCCCTCCCAGTCGAGTGAGTGCCTGTCGGGCGGCAGTGGAGTTGGGGTCGAGTCGCAGCACCTCCCGGTACTCCCGTACGGCACCCGGACGATCGCCCTCGCGCTCGTAGCAGCGCGCCAGGTGGGCGTGAAGCTGGGCGTTGTCGGGCTCCATGCTGACCTGCCCGAGCAACCCGCCGATGTCGCACGGTGGCTCGACCGGCGGTCTCGTCCGGGTGCGAGTACCGTTCCGGATTCCCGTGGGCGGTGACTTTCCGGGTTCCTGCGGGAGAACGACTGCCCGGAGACTGTCGAGCTCATGCCTGCGCTGCGCGTACCACGCGGCGATGAGTGCCGGTGTCGGCTCTCGCAGGGGAGCGCCCGTGGAACCATCCACTCCGGGATAGTTGAACGCGCGCAGGCGCCCATCGAGTCCCTGCCCGAAGAAGGCGATCGGGAACCCTGTGGCGGTGGCGTAGAACGGCCCATCCGGTGAGAGCTCGATCATGCGCGGGGTCACGTCCGTGCGCCGGCCACGCTGCTCCTTTACCGAGACGACGACCGGGGTGACGATTTGAAGATCCTTCCCGTGTCTCGGGCACACACCCGCACCCTCGAAGTACTCGAGGTCGACCGGGCAATAGAGCTTCACCACCTTGAGCAGCGGCCTGCCGTGCTCCGGGCACGTCCCGGGTTTCGTGAACTCAGAGAAGTCCGCAGAGCAGTAGAAGCGCTGCTCGAAACCCTTCTCCCCTTCAATCCGCGGAATGGCGAAGGCGACCCGGTCGGACAGGTGCCAGATAAGGATCGGGAAGGCGCCCGCGTACACGAGAACGATGATGAGGGCCGCCAGCTTGCTGTTCGGCCAGGACTTGTCGAGGAACGGCGGGCGCTTACCGAACATCCGCATGAACGCCAATACGAACGGGATCCCTCCGAGGATCATGAGCCCGGCCGCGAGCTTGGCGGGCACACCTGCGCCGAGGAGTTCGCGCTTCGAGGATTCGAGGATCTGCTGGAGCCACACCCACGGCCCGATCATGACCGTGAGCACGGCGGCCGTGGCGAGCACGGCCAAGATGGCCAATGCCTTGGCGAGCTTCCAGAAGTCGAAGCCCGGGGCGGGAGGCGGACTTGGAGGAAGCGGCGTCGGGGGGTCGGGTTCTGGAGTGGTCGGCTCGTTCATGCGCTCACCCCCGATCGTCGCCGAAGATCATCTTGCGCAGGTTGTCGTACGAGAAGCGGTCTCGATCTCCTTTGCGGCCCGCGAGCCAAATCGAGATCCCGATCAGGACTGCGACGACGCCGAGGATCATGAAGGCGAGGCGCTTCTTCTGGTCGTCACCCGATGACGCAGCATCCTGATTCATGTATTTCCTTCCTCCTCAACTCGCGCCCGCGGGGGCAACCGGGCCGATGGATTGGAGCATTCGCTGCCAGGTGGGCTCCCCTGCAGTTCGCGCCAGGGCGTGGACCCGGTTGTAAAGGAATGGATGGTCGCCCATGTGTTCGGCGACCGTTGCGAGTCCAGAGTGTCGCTGCGCCTTCGAGAGGTATCGCTTGAGGTCCACGGACTCGCCCACGTCCTGGCCGGTCGTGATCCTCACGAGCGCACGAACTCCCGCGTGCAGCGAGCGGGAAGCCAGCATGCCCCCCCGATCCGCGGAGTACTCCGCCTTGTGCGACCAGCTGTTGAACACCAGCCCGAGCAGTTCGCTCACGATGGGCACACGCGTCTGGCGCGTGGGCGCGGACAACGTGAGCCAGGTGGTGTGCCGGCACCGCATGTGTGCGATCTCGTGGCCGAGGACGAACAAGAGCTCGGGCGGCGTGAGCCGCTCCACGAGCTCGGAGCCCAGCACGACGACGCCCGTGTCCCACAGGCCCATGGTGAACGCGTTCAGGTCCGGCGACTGGACGACCACCGTGCGTTGGTACGGCATGTCCAGGCGTGCGTAGGCCAGCCTGGCGAGGTTGTGGAGTCTCGCGTCCGCCATCTCGCGCACATCCACTCCGTTGTTCACGAGCGAGGCGATGGTGATCCGGACGCGAACCACGATGAGGAGCAGGAAGAGCAGGAACAGGCCCAAGGTGAGCCCCGAGAGCACGATGCACGCGATGGCGGCGAGCAGGATCGCGATCCCGAGCGCGAGGCCCTCGTCCGGGTCGCGGAAGACAAGAGGGCGACCGGTCTCGATCGGAGCCCTCGCCAACTGCGCCAGCTTCCGGTCGATCTCCGCCATGGGAACCGCGGGATCGCTCGAGCAGTGCGGGCAGAGCGGACTCCGGACTTCGAGCTTCGCTCCACAGTTCGTGCAGTACATGGACGAAACCAACCCTTCGTTCGGAAGAGGGCGATCGTTCAGGCGCCGATGAGGAGGCGCTCCTCGATCACCTGCGTGGTCGCGGATCCGTCCATGAACCGCTGTTTCTTGCCCATCAGGATCTGAAGCGCCATCAGGATGGAGGCGAGACCTGCGATGACCCATCCCACCGTCGGGATGCCCACGAGGGCCAGGGGCCAGTTCCGCACGATGGACTCGATGAGCCCGGCCCGCCGGAGCGATCGCGTGTCGATGACGACGAGTCCGACGATCAGCTTTCCGACGCTGTGGCCGCCCACGCTGTCACGCAGCAAGAGGTAGAGACCGGGCGTAAACGAAAGGATGCGAAAGACGAAGCCGCTGCGTACGAAGGCGCGAAGCCCGCTGGGAAGCGTCAGCAGCAGCAGTATGAATCCAACGACGATACCGAGATCGATGAGCCCGGCCACGATTCGCTTGGATCTTGCCGCGGCCGGGAAGCCCGCCCGATCCGGCAGGTGCTGGGAAGCACTCGCGGTCGCCGGTGGCCGGTCGGCGGGGCGAGCCGCTTCTGGCGCGGTCGCGACGGCGCTTGCGAAAGCGGCTGGAGCGATCTCACCGACGGTGGTGGGCACTCCACACGCGGGGCAAAAGCTTGCGTTCGAGGGGTACTCGCTACCACAACGAGTGCAGAAAGGCATCGCGGCGACCTCGCGACGTCGACACGCTCTCCCGATTCCACGTCATGCCTCCGCGGGGGTCGGGCTCGGCATGCTGCGCGATGGAGAGCGAGGGTAGATGATTGCGCGGACGGACTGCTCGTGTCAAGAACGAGCGTCCGCGGACCGCCCAGCCTCGTGCGTGGAATCCACGCGTTCAAGAGCACGGAGCAGGCCAAAACGTGCGATCCACTGTAAGACGTCTGAATCCCGTCGCTCCAGGGATTCATTGTCGGAATTCAGTGTTGCCCAGTCGCGACCCTTGTCGCCTGCTCGCAGCGGGGCCGATGTTCCCTCGCGAAGCTCACCCCGGCCTGGCGCGCGATCGAATCGAAGACCGAGCGTCGGGGGTGACCGCGGCCAAGAAGGAGGGTCGCAGTCCCCCCAGAGGACCGTGTGGCAACACATGACGGCGACACGACCGAAGCTTGTCCCCGTGTACTTCTCGCGCGTCTGGATGAGGCCGCCGGAGCCGGACGTGAGCCCGACGCGTAGCTGAGAGACCCAGCGCGTGCCCGCCGGCGCGCGGAGCAGGCCCGACACGCTGACGCCCGGGCCCTCGAGCCGTGCGCTCATGCGCCCCGCGAACCAGAGCGAGCCCGCGCCGTCCGACATGCCATCCATGCGCACGCGCCCCAACGTCTCGTAGCCCACCTCAACGCCGAAGTAGCGGCCCGCGAAGCCGGCGGCGGCGTGGAGGTCGAGCGCCCAGCCTGCACCCTCGTGCCACCGAGTGACGCGCCACCCGCAATAGATGGGGAGCTCGAGCGCGTTCGTCCTCCAGCGTGCGGACAGGCGAAGGTCATTGTGTCCCTCCTGTCGCAGCACGATGGGAAGCGACGCATTCCAGGCGCCGCCGACACGCGCCTCGAACCTTCAGAACGGCTCGGCGTGGAGCGCGGTGCACTGTGCGAACTTGATCACCGCCGCGACCCCCAGGAGTCGGCTCATCCTACAAGCCGATGGATAGCGAGCGAGCCCGTTGCCGCAGCACTTGCCACGGCTCGCATCCAGGACCATGGGTCCTCCCACGATCAAGTGGTGCCGGGAGCAGGACTCGAACCTGCACGGGCTCGCGCCCAGCGGATTTTAAGTCCGCTGCGTCTACCGTTCCGCCATCCCGGCACGGATTCCATCGGATGCTGCGGGCCGCTGGCCCGCCCCGGACGCCACAACACGAAACGCCCGGACCCTCGTTGGAGGATCCGGGCGCTTGGCGACGCGTGCGACGCGGCGTCAGTGCCCGTGACCCCCCGCATGGTCTAACACGTCACTCACCTTGACGCACGGGAACTTCGCCAGGAAGCCCTGCACCGCGAAACCGAACAGGCCCGCGAAGCCGGCGGTCACGCCCACCTCGGGCAGGCCGACCCAGACTTGGTCGGGATTGAGCGACGGCATCACCAGCACGTGGCGCTCGATCCACACCCCCACCAGCACGATGCAGGTGAACGTGAACAGCAGCGCTGGGTTGGTCTTGCTGGTCTTGTTCAGCATGCCGAGGAACGGGATCACGAAGATCAGCGCGAACGCCGCGAACGCCAGCGGACGCCACGGATCCTCGAACCGCAGGAACACCCACCATGTCTCCTCGGGCATGTCGGCGTACCAGATGGGCAGGTACTGCGACCACATGAGGTAGGCCCAGAAGATGCACCACGCGAACAGGATCTTGCCGATGTCCCAGAACATGTTCGACGTGATGTACGCCTCGAGGCCGCGCTTGGCGCGCAACCGCGTGGCGAGCAGCGCCACCACCGAGATGCCGGAGATGAACGCGCCGGCGTAGACGAACCAACCGAACAGCGGGCTCACCCAGTTGGGTGTCAACGCCAAGATGAAATCCCAGGAGAGCACCGAGTAGAACGCCACGAACGTCAGCACGATCTGCGGCGACAGGTGCGCGACTTCGTGCGAATACGACTTGGCCTCGGCCTCGTCCCCGCGCCAAGTCCCGATTTGCTTGTCGTAGAGCGGCTTCAAGACGGGCGTCACGTGCGGCGACAACAGGTAAAGGTCGCGGCGTAGCGACGCGCTCACGAGCTTGCGCGCCAGCCACCAGAACAACAGCAATCCGCCCAGTGTTCGCAGTATCAAGAACGGCACGTTCAGGAACGGCGTCAGGCGCGGATCCACGTGGTGCGTCCACGGCAGGTAGGTGCCGATGCCGGCCGCGAGCAGGATCAGCATGGTCGCGATACCGAACGGCAGGTAGCTCGACAGCGACTCGCCGATGCGCATGATGGGCCCACCCCAGCGGCCGTTCGACAACCGGATCGCGGCCGCCAGCACCACGCCCGCCTCGGCGATGCCGAGGAAGTAGAGCGTGTTGATGGTCCACGCACCCCACGCTCGCAGCGGGTTCGTCGCGAGCAGGAACCCGAATGCGGCCAGCCCCACCACGATGAGTGCCAAGAACACCTGGCGCTTCTTGGGATCCGGCGTCCCGGGCAGGCGGCCGGCGATGTCGCGGAGGACGGCCTCGTGGCTCATCGCGGACTGACCTTCTGCATGTGGCGGATGTAGTGGACGATGCTCCAGGCGTCGTGCGTCGTGAGCGCATTCCCGTAAGCGGGCATGATGGCGCCGCCATGGCGCATGTACATGTACATGAACCCGTCCGTGCGGCCGCGGCTGCCTTCCGCCAGCAGATCGGGCGGCGGAATGAACTTGGCGCTGATGGGTCCGTCGCCGATCAACGTCTTGCCGTGGCAGCTCCAGCACACCGTGTGGAACAGGCTGTCACCGCGCGCCACCGACGCCTCGCTCGCGGCGGGCGCCACGAGTTTCGCTCCGGACACATCGTAGGGCGCCGGATCGTCGCGGTAGGCGTCACGGCCGTGCGTGGGCACCGACAGCGAGTCGGGCGCACCGAACGTGATGCTCTGCGGGCTTATCGCCACCGTCTTGCGCATGTCGCGGATCGGGTAGTAGGACAAGTGGGTGAGCGACTTTCTCAAGTCGTCGCAGCCCTGCTGGAACGACACCGACCACAGGGCAAGCAGCGCCATGAACGCGATGGGCCTAAGCATGGACCTGCACCTCGGGGGCTCCCTGCCCCTTCATCATCTGCTCCACCTTGGCCGTCGCATCCGGCGCGCACGGCACCCAGATGCCGATACGGTCCTCCTGGAAACGCGGGTCGTAAGGTGCCGAGGCCTTGATCTGAGGCAGGCGCGCCAGCGCCAGAAAGCCGAGCAGGTTCGCGAGACCGGCGAGCAGGATCATCGACTCGTAGCCGAGAATGGTGAACGGCGGCACGCTGATCAACTCCTTGCCGCCGACCACCAGCGGCCACGAGACGACCGAGTACCAGCACAGCGCGAAGCCACCCGTGCAGCCCAACACGCCACCCACGAACGTGATCCAGCGCACCAGTGACGGGCCCTGCTCCAGCGCCAGCTCGATCTCGTGGTGCGGCACCGGCGAGAAGACTTGCAGATCTTTGTGGCCGGCCTGGCGCAGCGCGGTCACCGCGAGCGCGGCGTCGTCCACGTAGTAGAAAATCCCCATGACCCCGAAGAACTTCGGGGGCTTCGGTGTCAGGAGCTTCTGCAGCAGGCCCATCATGCGAGGTCCCTCCGCCGCGGCGGGGGCAGCGTCTCCTTGATCTCGGCAATGGAGAACGCCGGCAGGACGCGGACGAACACGAGGAAGAACATGAAGAACCATGCGAATGAACCGACGATGAGCGCCACTTCGGTGATGGACATTCGGTAGTAGAACCAGTTCGCGGGGTTGAACGAGCGGGTGAGCGACGTGACGATGATCACGAAGCGCTCGAACCACATGCCCACGTTCACCAGGATGCACAGGAAGAACATCGCCGTCATGTTGCGCCGCACGGGCTTGAACCACAGCGCCAGCGGAAACACGACGTTGCACGAGAACATGATCCAGAACGCCCACCAGTAGTGGCCCGTGGCGCGGAACCAGAACAGATCGCGCTCGGCCTTGTTCGGTCCGAACCACGCCATGAAGAACTCGGTCAGGTACGAGTAGCCCACCATGGTCGAGGTGAGCAGCACGAGCTTGGCCAGTTTCTCCATGTGGTCGAGCGTGACGATGTGCTCCATCTTGAATGTCTTTCGGATCGGGATGAGCAGGTTGATCACCAGCGCCACGCCCGAGAAGATCGCGCCGGCCACGAAGTAGGGCGCGAACATCGTGGAGTGCCAGCCGGGCAGCTGCGCCATCGCGAAGTCCCACGACACGACACTGTGCACCGAGAACACGAGCGGCGTGGCGATCGCGGCAAAGAACAAATACGCGCCGTAGAAGTGCTTCCACTGGTAATTGGCACCCGTCCACCCGAACGACAGCAGCGTGTAGAGGAACTTCATGAGCGGGTGCTTGGCGCGGTCACGCACGGCGGCGACGTCGGGGATGAGTCCGACCAGGAAGAAGATGCTCGACACGGTCAGGTAGGTGTTCACGGCGAACACGTCCCACTCGAGCGGCGAGCGCACGTTAGTCCACAACTGGCGCTGGTTCGGGTACGGGAACAACCAGTAGTCGAACCACGGGCGGCCGGTGTGGATGGCGGGGAACATGGCGGCGGTCAACACGCCGAACACGGTCATGGCTTCGGCGATGCGGTAGACCGCACGGCGGAAATGCGAGCGGAACAGGAACAGCACCGCGGACACGAGCGTGCCGCAGTGGGCGATGCCGACCCAGAACACGAAGTTCGTGATGTCCACGGCCCACATGACGGGGCGCATGAACCCGGACACGCCCCAGCCGTGCACGATCAGGTTGCGCACCGCGGCGAGCGCCACGGCAAGGACGGCGAGATCAAATAGAAACGCCGCCCACCAGATCTTGCCGGGCAGGCTGATCATGCTGAGCACGTCGTCGTTCAAGGACGCCTGCGTGATCGGGCGCTTCTCGGGATCGATCGGGCCGGGCGCCGAAGCGTGCGGGGCGCCCGGCACGTGCCCGGGCGGCGTCAGGACCTGGCTCACGCCTCGCTCCCGCTCAGGGTGTCGCGCGTCACCTTCTGGAGGTAGGTCACGCCGGGCTTGGTGTTCAACTCCTGGAACACCCAGTACTTGCGCTCACCGAAGCTCTTCAAGTGCACGGCGGTGTCAGGGTCGGCCAGGTCGCCGAACGTGATCGCCTGTGCGGGGCACGACTGCGCGCACGCAGTCTGGATCTCGCCGTCGCGCACCGCTCGTCCCTCGTCCTTCGCGTTGCCCTTGCCCTCGAGGATGCGCTGGATGCACATGGTGCACTTCTCCATCACGCCCTTCGAGCGCACCGTCACGTCCGGGTTCAGCTGCCAGTTGAGCGGCTCGGGGAACGCGAACGTGGTCTTCTCCGGCGCCGAGTAATCGAACCAGTTGAACGCGCGCACCTTGTAGGGGCAGTTGTTCGAGCAGTAGCGCGTGCCGACGCAGCGGTTGTAGATCTGCGCGTTCAGGCCCTCGGGGCTGTGGTAGGTGGCGTACACGGGGCACACCAGCTCGCACGGCGCACTGCCGCAGTGCTGGCACATCATGGGCACGAAGCGCACGTCGCTCGCCCCCGGCGCCACGCGCTCCTCGAAGCGGTCGATGCGTATCCACGCCATCTCGCGGCCCTTGTGGATCAGGTCCGGGCCCACGACCGGTATGTTGTTCTCGGCATTGCACGCCACGACGCACGCGGAACAGCCCGTGCAGCTGTTCAAGTCCACGCTCATCGCCCAACGATGCTTGGCATTCTTGTACGAGCCCACGTCGACCGGGTCCGTTTTGGAAGTGCGCACCTTGAGCTCCGGCTCGAACGCGGTGATCGCATGCGCCGGCGGCGTCCAGCCCTCGGGGCGCGCCTTGGGCTCCGTGAACTTGCCCGGGCGCGACATGCTCGGGTGCTGCGGGTGCACACCCTCGCCGGCCGGGTAGTGGCCGACGGAGGGGCCATGATGCTCGCCCCCGGGGGTGGGGGCCGTGTGGCCCTCGGCGCCGGGCGTCGCATGGCCAGCCGCGCCGGCGGCGGTGCCGAGCAGCGAGGCGAGCGGCACGATCTGCGCGATGTGCCGGTCGTGCTGGTGCTTCTCGGCCTGCTGCACGTAAAGCTTCATGCCTGCCTTGCTGCCGCGCGACAGTCGCGCGTTCGCGGCCTGGTAGGCGAGTGCCCCCGAGGCGGCGTCGGTGGCCTCGGGCACCAGCGTCACCGCATTCACGCCCCGGTTCATGGCGTAACGGCCATAGGCGGTGTGCCCCTGTCCGAGTGCGATCGCCACCGTGTCCGGGCGAATGCCGGCGTACACGTAGGCGGGAACTTCCACGCTGCCGGCCGCGGTCTGGATCATAAGTGGCTCGCCCTGCTTCACGCCGAGCTTCGCCGCGGTATCCGGGTGGACCTCGGCCCACGAACCCCACACCGTCTTGCTCGTCATGTCGGGCAACTCTTGGAGCCACGGCTTGTTCGCCCCGCGCCCGTCGTAGAAGTTGGAGGACGGCGTGATCAGCAACGCGTATTCGCCGTCGCCGCTACGTTCGGAGGCGGCGAACGCGGGCGTGCCCGTCCAGCGCACCGCCGGCGCGCTCACTTCCTCGAACACGCCGCCGGCCGCCAGCGACTGGGTCCAGAACGTTTCGAAGTCGCGGCCATTGCCGAAGCGCGCATGTAGAGCTTTCCAGCGGTCGCGCAGGTAGTCGTGGTAGGCGTCGGGCCACGCCGCGCCGCCGCCGGCAGCCTTGGTGAGCGCGATCAGCAGGTCACCCAACGGGCGCGAGTCGAACATGGGCAGGCGCTTCATGGCCGGCTGCTGCAGCGAGTACACGCCGCGCGCCGTCCAGGCGTCTCCGAAACTCTCGAGCGCGTGCGACACGGGCAGGATCACGTCGCAGGCCTCGGCGGTCTCGTCCTTCACCATCGAGAGCGCCACCTTGAACGGCACCTTCGCAAAAGCGTTCGCAGGCTGGGCCCACGCCGGCGCTGCATAGAGCGGGTTGGCGCCGTTCACCACCAGCACGTCGATGTTGCCCGCGGCCATGCCGGCCAGCTCGCTCGCGAACTGGGCGAACGTGGCGAGGCCGCTCACATCGAGCGTGCGGTCGAAGCGCACCGTGCGGCCGATGTTGCCGGCCACGTGGTTCAACACGTTGACCGCGGCCACGAGCGCAGTGCCCTGCGTGCCCTGCGTGCCGATGCCGCCCGCCACGGCCAGGCTGGGCCCTCGCTTCGTGAACAGCCGTGCCAGGCGCGTCACGCTCTCGGCGGGCACTTCCGTCTGGGCCGCCACGGCCTCGGGCGTCCATGCGGCCAGCGCACCCCGGAGCGCGGCTCGCTCGGCGGCGGCAGCGCTCCCAAGACCCTCGGCCACGATCACGTGCGCCAGGCCCAACGCCAGCGCGTACTCGGTGCCCGGCTTGGCGGCCACCCACTCGTCGGCGCTGGCACCGGTGGTGGAGAGCCGCGGCTCCACGGTCACGAAGTGGCCGCCGCCATCGTCGCGCTGGGCGCGCATCGCGGCGAACCCGCGCGTCTGCGCCACCGGCGACAGGAATGACTCGAGGAGATCGGCGCCGAACGCGATGACGCAGCGCGCTGCGCCCACGTCGAAGCGTGGCACCGCGTCCACGCCGAACGTGGCGCGGTTGGCGGCGCGCAGGGTCTCGTAGCCGAACGGCTCCCACATCACGTGACGGCCGCCATTCGCCGACGCGAACTCACCGGCGAGCGTGCGCAGCGTGCCGGTCTCGAGGCCAGTCAGGAGCAGCGTGCGCCCCTTGGCCGCCGCGAGCTTGCCGCCCACGAGCGCCAAAGCTGCTTCCCAGGTTGCGGGCTTCCAGCCCGCGCCGTCTTTCACGAGCGGCGTCTTGATGCGGTCGGGATCGTAGAGCCCTTGCAAGCCTGCCTGTCCGCGTGCGCACAGACCACCCTCGCCCAGTGGGTGCGCCGGATTGGCCTCCAGCTTGATCGCGCAGCCCTCGCGCGTGCGCACCACCAGGCCGCAGCCCGCGGGGCATTCGCGGCAAGTGCTCGCGTAGAAGTAGGGCACGCCCGGAAGGATGTCCTCGGGCGCGATCAGGAACGGGATGAGCCTCTCGGCCGGGGGCTGGGCGCAGCCCGCCGTGGCCCCGGCCACGCCGATGCCCACCAGCTTCAGGAAGTCGCGACGATGCAGGACCACCGAGTCGGACATGGCGCCTCTAGTGGTGACAGACCAGGCAGTCCATGCTGGCCGGGAAGTTGGGATGGTCGAGGTTCTGGCGGTGGCAAGAGACGCACCATCCCATCTTGAGCGAGCTGAACTGGTAGACCACGTCCATCTCCTGAACGGGGCCGTGGCACTCCTGGCAGGCGAGACCCGCGCGCACGTGGCGCTTGTGATTGAACTTCACGTGATCGGGCATGTGGTGGACCTTCACCCACTGCACCTGTTCGCCGCGCTCCCAGAAACCCGTGAGCTTCTGGATCTCGGGGCGGTCCGTGGCCACGAACTTGTGGCAACCCATACACGTGCTCACGGCGGGGATGTTCGCCCACTGCGAATTGGCGGCGCCGTTGTGGCAATATTTGCAGTCCATCTCGTTCACGCCGGCGTGGATCTTGTGACTGAACGCGATGGGCTGCACCGGCCCCTTGGTCTTGCCCAGTCGCACGTTGAAGGACTGGGACAGCGCCGCGCTGGCGGTGACGATGGTCGCGAGGACGATGACAGTCGCGATGAGCTTGGTCATGGTCGCGGGCAAACTATAGAGGCATCACCAGTATGTCAACCCGATTGTGAAGGAAGTTGCGAACACCACCCGAACATGCACCGCGCCATACGACTGAACATATCCTTGATGCCAGTCGAGCGCTCTCGGCGGCTACCACTTCGGGGCTTCCGCGACCTTGATCCACTGCCCTTTCATGACTGCCTCGTCGAGCTCCATACCGTTGAGCAGCGCCACCTCCTCGGCCGGTATGAGCCCGGAACCGAACGAGGGGTAGAGCGCGCGCAGATCGCCCGCGCTGCCCGTGGTCTGGACTCGCATCCGGACCGGCTGGATCATGCCGCGGCGCGGATCCGTGAGCTGTGTCATGGACCGGATCGCGCCCAGCACCTGGCGTTCGTGGGCATCTCCCGGGGTTGCACCCCGGCCGAGCACTTGCAGCATGACGTCGGGCGACACGCGCACGAACGCCGCAACCAGCGAAGCTTGTCCGCCCTGGCCGTTCGGCACCGTGAGCGAGCCCACCCAGGCGGGCCACGGGCCCACCGTCTCGGGTCCGCCGCGCGAGCCGGCGATCTTGCCGTCGGTGGTGAGCCCGACCAGGTAGTCGCTGGGCGACTTGCCGGTGGCGTTGCGTGCCAGCGTCAGCTGCAGCATTCCCGCTTGGTCCTGCGACACGCCGGTGAGTGCGGTGTGCGTGTGCGCTGTCTTCCAGCCGCCGGGGAACGACATCTCGAGCCCCAGCACCGGGTGGTAGAAGCGCGTGCCTTCGAACCAGCCGTAACGAGGATTCTCGCCATAGACGAGATTGCGCATGCGCTCGAGATAGCCGCGTTGGCGCACGGTGAGGTTGCTGCGCCCCGCAGCGGCCTTGGCCGCGAGCGACGTCGTGCGCTCGGCGCGGGCTCCGGGATCGGGGTGCGTGGAGAAGTAGACGGGCAACGACTGGTCCGCGCGCGCCGCGATGCGCTGGAGTGTGCGGTAGGTGCCCGGGATCTCACGCGGGTCGTAGCCCGAGCCGCTCGTGTAGCGCACGCCCAGCTCATCCGCCTGCGACTCGTCATCGCGTGAGTACTTGAGCATCAGCAGCCCCAACGCCTGCTCGGCCATGGCGCCGTGCCGCCGGAAGCCCGGCGAGACTGCCGCGGCGAAACCCAACCCCAACCCCGCCAGCTGCTGCTGTGTGATCTGGCGCGCCGAGTGCCGCGCGGTGACGTGGCCGATCTCGTGGCCCAGCACGCCCGCCAGCTGCGCCTCGCTCTGCATGTGTGCGAGCAGGCCGCGCGTCACATAGATGTAACCGCCCGGCATGGCGAACGCGTTCACCACCGGGTCGTCCAGCACGGTGAACTTCCACGTCAGGTCCGGCTGCTCCGAGGCACGCGCGACCCGGCGCCCCACGCTATCCACGTACGCGGCCAGCGCCGCGTCCTCGTAGGCGCCGTATTCGGCCACGGCCGCGATGTAGCCCTCGCGGCCCATGGCGGCCTCCTGCGCCGGCGTGACCAGCGAGAACTCACGCTTGCCGGTGGCGGGATTGAGCGCGCAGCCGCCCGCGGCGAAGCCGGCGAGCGCCAACAGGAGCAACGCGACGAAACGACGGATGGCAGGCGTCATGAGGATCCCTCCCTGAACGATGTCTCGCCCCCCGGTCTCCCGCGTCCGCGATGCCGAGGTGCCGTAGTCTTCTTAATAGCGCGGGACCGCGCTGTCCACCTCGCGCGACCAGGCGTCGATGCCGCCACTTAAGTTTCGGAGCCGCGTGAACCCGCGCTCTCGCAGCAGATCCAGCGCACGCATGCTGCGCGCCCCGAGGTGGCAGGCCAGCACCAGCGTGCGGTCGGTGGGCAGTTCGTGCGCCCGCACGGGCACCTGACCGAGCGGCAGGTGGACCGCCCCGGGCAGCCGCGCGATCGCCAGCTCGTGTGCCTCGCGCACGTCCACGATCACCAGGTCCTCGCCGCGCGCGAGTCGCTCGGCCAGTTCTCTCGCCGAGAGCGCGAGCGGCTCGGGAGCGTTCGGCCGCACGCCGCAGAACTCGTCGTAGTCCACCAGTTCGTGGATGCTCGGGTGCTCGCCGCACAGCGGACAGGCGGGGTCCTTACGTAGTATCAACTCGCGGAATCGCATCTCGAGTGCGTCGTAGAGCAACAGCCGCCCGACCAGCGTCTCCCCCGTCCCGAGCAACAGCTTGATCGTCTCGGTGGCCTGGATGGAGCCGATCACGCCGGGCAGCACGCCCAGCACGCCGGCCTCGGCGCAGCTCGGCACGACGCCGGGAGGAGGCGGCTGGGGGAACACGCAGCGATAGCACGGCCCGCGTGCGGCATCGAACACGCTGGCCTGACCCTCGAAGCGCAGGATGCTCCCGTACACGTTGGGCTTGCCGGCCAGAACGCATGCGTCGTTCACCAGGTAGCGCGTGGCGAAGTTGTCGGTGCCATCCGCCACGACGTCGTAGGCCCGCACGAGCTCGAGCGCGTTGGTGCGGTCCATGCGCAGCTCGTGCGACTCGACGCGGATATGCGGGTTCAGGTCTTGCAGTCGCGCCGCCATCGAAGCGAGTTTGGGCTTGCCCACCGACGACGTGCCGTGCGCGATCTGCCGCTGTAGGTTCGACTCCTCGACGTCGTCGAAGTCCACCACACCCAGAGTACCCACGCCGGCCGCCGCCAGATAGAGCGCGAGCGGCGAGCCCAGCCCGCCGGCGCCCACCAGCAGCACTCGCCCGGCCTTGAGCCGCAGCTGCCCGGCCTCGCCCACTTCGGGCAACGACAGGTGGCGGCCGTAACGGCGGAGCTCGGCGAGTGTGAGCGCGTCGGTGAGGGGTGGTGTCGGGTTCACGGAGGCTCCCAAAGAAGGCTCCAAAGCAGACTCCCAAGTCGGATCCCGCTGGGTCGCGCGATGGACGTTAGGCGCGCCCGGGGAACGCGGCAAGTCCCGCGTGCCCTGTCCCACGTGCCCCGGCGCACCCCGCACGAATCGGCTAAGCTGCACGCGCCGCGCACCACGCACCCACGGCCCACCACCGACGCCGACCCGTTCCGGACTCCGGAGGACTCCCCCGTGAGCCCCAAGATCAGCGCCGATGCCGCGCTCGACCGCCTCGCCGCCAACACCATCCGCTTCCTCGCCGTGGATGCCGTCGAGAAGGCCCGCTCGGGCCACCCGGGCATGCCCATGGGGATGGCCGATGCCGGCTATGTCCTGTGGACGCGCTTCTTGCGCCACGACCCCACCGACCCCGCCTGGCCCGGTCGTGACCGGTTCGTGCTGTCGGCGGGCCACGGTTCCATGCTGCTCTACGCTCTGCTCCACCTCTCGGGCTATGACCTGCCGATGGAGGAGCTCCAGCGCTTCCGCCAGCTCGGCAGCCGCACGCCGGGGCACCCGGAATACGGCCTCACGCCCGGCGTCGAGACCACCACCGGGCCGCTCGGCCAGGGGCTCGCCAACGCGGTCGGCATGGCGCTCGCCTCGCGCATGGGCGATGCGCGCTTCGCCGGCGGCGGGTTCTCGCCCGCGGCGTTCCGCGTGTTCGCCCTCGCCGGGGACGGCTGCCTCATGGAGGGCATCTCGCACGAGGCCGCATCGTTCGCCGGGCACCTGGGGCTCGGCAACCTGGTGGTGCTCTACGACGACAATCACATCACCATCGACGGCCCCACCGAGCTGACGTTCACGGACGACACCGTGGGGCGCTTCGAGGCGTACGGCTGGCAGGTGCTGCATGCGGATCCCTACGATCATGAATCGATCGCTTCCGCCTTGCAGCGTGCCGAGGATGACGCTGCGCATCCGTCTCTTGTCGTGTGCCGCAGCCACATCGGCTACGGCTCGCCCAAAAAGCAGGACACCGCGCACGCTCATGGCGAACCGCTCGGGCCCGAGGAGTCGCTCGCCGCCAAGCGCGCGCTGGGTTGGCCGGAGTCGCCCGCATTCCACGTGCCGGCCGAGGTGCGCGCGCGCTTCGCGGCGCGCGGCGCGGAGCTCGCGCGCGACCACGCCGCATGGAACGCCGCCCTCGCTCGCTGGCGCGCCGCCGATGCCACGCGCGCCGCGGCGTGGGACGCGTTCCTCGAACGCCGCACGCCCGACGACCTGTTCGAGCGGTTGTGCGCCTCGGCGCCCACTGGCACCGCTGCCACGCGCGCGCACGGCGGCGATGTGCTCCAGAAGGCGGCCGCGCTGTTGCCCGGCCTGGTGGGCGGCAGTGCGGATCTCGAGGGCAGCAACAAGACACGCATCACCGGCTCGCCGAGCGTCTCGCCCACCGACTTCTCCGGGCGCAATCTCCACTTCGGTGTGCGCGAACACGGCATGACGGCCATCTGCAACGGGCTCTGGCTCGCCGGCGGCTGGCGGCCCTTCAGCGCGTCGTTTCTCACGTTCACGGATTACGCGCGTCCCGCCATCCGCCTGGCAGCGCTCATGAAGCTGCCGTGCGTGTTCGTGTACACGCACGACAGCATCTTCCTGGGCCAGGACGGGCCCACGCATCAGGCCGTCGAACACCTGGCGTCGCTGCGGCTGATCCCGAACCTGTTGGTGATCCGGCCGGCCGACGGCCTGGAGACAGCGGCCGCCTGGGGCGTGGCGCTCGAGCGCCGTGACGGCCCCACGCTGCTGGCGTTGTCGCGGCAGGACCTGCCGGCACTCGCGCGTCCAGTCGGATTCGACGCCACCGAGTATCGGCGCGGCGCCACGCTGCTGCGCGACGACGCCGCGCCCGAGGCCGTGACGCTCATCGCCACCGGCTCCGAGGTGGGCGTGGCGTTGAACGCCGCGGAGCACCTCGCCGCGTCGGGCCACCCCGCGCGCGTGGTGAGCATGCCCGCACCGCAACTCTTTCTCGCGCAGGACGAGCCCTGGCGCCGTCACCTCCTACCGGCCGGAGGCCGGAACTGCTCTATAGAAGCCGGGGTCACCCATGGCTGGCGCGAGATCGTCGGCGAGCGCGGGCTGTGCGTGGGGATCGACCGCTTCGGCGAGTCCGCGCCGGCCGAGGCGCTGGCCGAGCACTTTGGATTCACCGGCGAGGCCGTGGCGGCGCGCGTGCGGGAGTGGCTCGCGCGCGGGTGAGCGGCCGCGGCTTACCGCGGCGACACCCTCAGCCTTCGCGCCAGCCAGTCGGCGATCAGGCCAAGCGTCGCGCGCGGGATCTCGCGTGTCGTGAGCGCCGAGTAGCCGGAGGGATCGCCGTCCGGGTCCGGCAGGAACAGATGATTCGTGGCGGGAAGCACGTGTTGCGTGACGTCCCGGTTGCCCGCGGCGCGAAACGCCGCCGCGAGTTCCTCCGCCTGTTCCGCCGTGACCTGGCGATCCGTGGCGCCATGCAGGATCAAGATGGGAGGTGACGCCAGCCCTCTCGCCACGGGGAGCGGGTCGTGGCGCGCGAAGAACGCGAACCACGGGTCGGCGGCGGCCAGCGAGTCCACCGCGTGGCGGCCGGCCGCGAGTGCCGAGTCGAGCGCGGCGCCGTGGTGCGTCCGCCGCGCCGCACGGTCTATCTGGTAGTCCAGGACACGGCGGCCGGTCCATGCCGGGGCGGCGAGCAGTACCAACGCCGACAGACGCGGGCGCCGCGTCGCTACTATCGGCGCGATGAGCCCGCCCTCGCTGTGGCCGAGCAGCGCCACTCGGTCGGAGTCGAGGTCCGCCCGCTGCGCCAACCAGCGGAGCGCGTCTTCCGCGTCATCGGCGAAGTCCGCGGTGGTGCTGCCCGCGAAGCTCCCGCGCGAGCCGCCGGTGCCGCGGTCGTCCAGGCGCAGCACGGCGATGCCCCTCCTCGAGAGCGTGTCGGCGATCTGGCGGAACGGTCGGAAGCCCCGCACGAGCGGAATGGACTCGTCGCGATCATGAGCTCCGGACCCGGAAAGCGTCATCACCACCGGGGGTTTGCCCGCGACGCGCGGGCGCGTGAGCGTGCCCGCGAGCGTGAAGCCTCCGCGTGTGGGCACCTGAACCTCCTCGGCCGTGTAGGGCGCGTCCGCTGGCGCCGAGTAATCGCTCAGCGGCGGCGAGAGGAGCGCGTCGGGCAGGTCGTCCACGCGCCGGAAGCTCACCCCCTGCGAGGCCACGCTGCCGGACTCGATGCGGCTGTCGCGTCCCAGCCGCAGCCCGAACGCCACGCCGCCCATCTCGACCACCGCCGAATCGGGCGCCGGTCGCCGCAGCGAAGCCATGAACGTGGTACCGCCCTGGACCGCGAACACCGGCACGCTGTCGAGCGGTGGGGAGTGGGCGGACGCCCGGTTGAGAATCGCTTCGAGCAGCAGGATCGAGGGATTCACGTACGGAACCGAGCCCGCGCGGCTCGCGAACCGCTGCACCGTGCCGGGGCGGAGCTCGGCGTAGACGGTGTCGGCGCGCCACTCGAACGTCACCGACTGTGACGCTGGGGACGCGGCCGCCGAACCGGTCGAGCGCGAGTCAACGGCAAATCGCACGGGCGAGCGGTCCGGCCCGAGTTCCAGCCGGTAGTCCATGCGCAGCCCCGCGAGCTTGAAGTGCAGCACGCCCGTGAACTGTCGACCCTCGCCGCGGAAGCGCTCGAGCGCGATCGTGTCGCCGGATGCCATCATGACGAATGCGCCACGCATCTCCGCGGCGCGCGCCGGCGCCGCGGCAGCGCACCACGTTGCGCACAGGACGAGGGCGATGGCCTCGCGGGACATGCGGAAACCTCCAGGCGAGAAGGGACCGCGCATTGCGCGCGGGAGCGAACGCCGCGCAGTATGCGCCAATACTCGGCACCCTTTCCCGGCCCGATCCCCTGCCGGCACTCCCAACGAGGCTCCTCCCGTGCGCTTCCCCCGCTCCAGCGGCCTGCTCCTCCACCCCACCGCGCTGCCCGGTCCACAGGCCTGCGGCGACCTCGGCCAAGCGGCGCACGCTTTCGTGGACCAGCTCGCCGCCGCGGGGCAATCGCTGTGGCAGGTGCTGCCGCTCGGGCCCACCGGCTTCGGCGACTCGCCCTACCAAGGATTCTCGGCATTCGCGGGCAATCCCTCGCTGGTCTCGGCCGAACGCCTGCGCGAGGCGGGCCTGCTCACGGCGGACGACGTGACGCGCGTGCGAGCTCCGAGCTCCGATGCCGCGGACTTTGGCGCGGCGGTCGAAGGCGCGCGCCACGTTGCCGCACGCCTCGCGGACACGCTCGAGCGGCCGGAGCATCGCCACGAACTGCCGTCGCTCCGCGACAGCGCTCCGTGGCTGGCGGACTACGTGTTGTTCATGGCGTTGCGCGAGGCGCACGAACACAAGCCGTGGACGAGCTGGCCCGAGCCGCTCCGCCGCCGCGATCCGGCCGCGCTCGCCGAGGCGGCGCGCGCACTGGACTCACCGATCCGACGCCACGAGGCCATGCAGTGGGCGTTCGCGCGGCAGTGGCGGGAGCTGCGCGCGCACGCGCGCTCGCGCGGCGTCGAGTTGTTCGGCGACGTGCCGATCTTCGTGGCGTTCGACAGCGCCGAGGTTTGGGCGGCGCCGGGGCTGTTCGCGCTCGACGAGCACGGCCAGCCCTCGGCCGTCGCCGGCGTGCCGCCCGACTACTTCAGCGCCACCGGCCAGCGCTGGGGAAATCCCCTGTATCGCTGGGAAGCGCACGCGGCCGACGACTTTGCCTGGTGGCGCGCGCGGCTTGCGACGGTGGGGGGAATGGTGGATCGCGTGCGACTCGACCACTTCATCGCGTTCGTGCGTCATTGGGAGGTGCCGGCGGACGCCCCGGACGCACGCGCGGGGCGCTGGGTCGCGGGCCCGGGCATCGCACTCTTCCGCGCGCTCGAGCGCGAACTGGGCGCGCTGCCGCTCGTGGCCGAGGACCTGGGCGAGACCGGGCCGGACGTGGAGTCCCTGCGAGACGAGTTGGGGCTGCCCGGCATGCGCGTGCTCCACTTCGCGTTCGATGGCGATCCGTCGCATCCGTTCCTGCCGCATCGCCATGTGGGGAACTGCGTCGTCTACACCGGCACACACGACAACGACACCACGCTCGGCTGGTGGGCCACGCTCGGCGAGCGTGAGCAGCGCTTCGCGCGGGAGTACCTGGGTGAATCGTGCGGCGACATCGCCTGGGACCTGATCCGGGCCGGCATGCACTCGGTGGCCGACACGTTCGTGGCTCCGATCCAGGACGTGCTGTCTCTGGGGAGCGAGGCGCGCTTCAACACGCCCGGGGCGCCGCGCGGCAACTGGACCTGGCGGCTGTCGCAGGGGCAGTTCTCCCCCGCCGTGCAAGCGCGCCTGCGAGAGGTCACGCACGAGACAGGGCGCTCGCGCGGCTGAGGGAGATCCGCCCGGCGCTCACGAGCCGGACGGGGCGCCAGCGCGGGCTTGCGCACGGACGCTCCGCGTCCGATGCTGGCTTCGCTCACCCCCTGCCCTACCTCCTCCAGCCCAAGGGAGTGCACCATGCAGAGCAATGCCCGGCAATTGCTCGCGCTCGGTCAGAGCGTCTGGCTCGACTTCATCCGGCGCGGCCATCTCGAGTCTGGCGAGTTCGACCGCAACGTGCGCGAGTCGGGCGTGGTGGGCGTCACCTCGAATCCCACCATCTTCCAGCAGGCCATCGCGGGCAGCTCCGACTACGACGCGGCGCTGGGCGAGGGCATCGCGCGCGGGCTCGAGGGCGAGGCGTTGTTCGAGGCGTTGGCGCTCGACGACATTCGCATGGCGTGCGATCACCTTGCAGCCCTGTACGCGTCCTCGGCCGGCCTCGACGGCCGCGTGAGCCTCGAGGTGAGTCCGCGGCTGGCGCGCGACACCGCCGCCACCACGGCCGCCGCCGCTCGGCTGCACGCCGCGGCAAGCCGCGCGAACGTCTTGATCAAGATCCCGGCCACGCGCGAGGGGCTGCCCGCCATCACCGCCACACTCGCCGCGGGCATCAGTGTCAACATCACGCTCATCTTCTCGGTGGCGCGCTACCGCGAGGTGATGGACGCGTGGATGACCGGACTCGAGCGCTTCGCGGCTGCGGGCGGCGAGCTGGCCTCGCTGCGCTCGGTGGCGTCGTTCTTTGTATCGCGCGTGGACAACAAAGTGGACGCGGCCATCGAGCAGCGTCTCGCCACGCTGCCGTCCGGCGCCACCGAACGCAGCGAGTTGGAGTCGCTGCGCGGGCAGGCGGCCGTGGCCAACGCCCGGCTCGCCTATGTCGCGTTCGAACAGGCGATGGCCACGCCGCGCTTCGGCGCGCTGCGCGCGCAGGGCGCACACGTGCAGCGGCCGCTGTGGGCGTCCACCAGCACCAAGAATCCCGCCTACCGCGACGTGCTCTACGTGGAGGAGCTGATCGGCCCCGACACGGTCAACACCATGCCGCCCGCCACGCTGATCGCGTTCAACGACCACGGTCGCGTCGAATCGCGCATCCGGCACGACGTGAGCGGAGCGAGCGCGCTATTCCAGCGCCTGACCGCGGCGGGCGTACCGGTGGATACATTGATCGACGAGCTCGAGGCCGAGGGCGTGCACACGTTCGCCAAATCGTACGACGCGCTGCTCGTCACGCTCGAGTCGCGCCGCCGCGAACTGCTCGCGCAGCGAGGGAGCGCGCGTTGAGCGACGCCCGCGTCAGCGCGGGGGCATTCTCCGAGCGGATCGCGGCGCGCGTGGCGGCACTGCGCGCGGACGACATGCAGCGCCGGCTCGCGGCACTCGACACGAGCCTTTGGGGCGCCGACCCCGCCCGCCGCGAGGCCGTGGGCCGACGGCTCGGCTGGGTGCACTCGGCAGCGGCCATGCGCGAGCGCGCCGGCGAGTTCTCCGCGTTCGCCGCCGGCGTGGCGGCGCAGGGCTTCACGCGCGTGCTGCTGCTCGGCATGGGCGGCTCGAGCCTCGCTCCCGAGGTGCTGGCCCGCGTGTTCGGCACGCGTCCGGGCGGGTTGCCGCTGCACGTGCTCGACGACACCTCGCCCGCCGCCGTTCGCGCCGCGCTCGCCGGGCAGGATCCAACGCGCACGCTGGTCGTGGTGGCGTCCAAGTCGGGCGGGACGATCGAGGTGACGAGTTTCGAGCGCGCGACTTTCTCACGAGCTCAGGCGGTACTCGGCGGAAACGCCGGCCGTTCGTTCGTGGCCATCACCGACCCCGGCACCGCGCTTGAGGCGCACGCGCGCGCAAACGGCTACGCCCATGTGTTCACGAATCCCGCCGATATCGGCGGCCGCTATTCGGCGCTCTCCTGCTTCGGCCTCGTGCCGGCGGCCCTGCTGGGTGTGGACCTGGCCGCGCTCTGCCGCGAGGCGGAAGCCGAGCTTGCCGACTTCGCAACCGGAGGCGGGACCGCGCTTGAAATAGGTGCGGCCCTCGGCGAGTTGGCGCTCGCCGGTCGCGACAAGCTCACGCTGGTGTTGCCGCCCGCGTGGGCGCCACTCGGCGTGTGGATCGAGCAGCTGGTGGCGGAGAGCACGGGCAAGCAGGGCCGCGGCATCCTGCCGGTGGACGGCGAGAGCCTCGACGAATCTGGGGCTTATGGTAATGACCGCGTGTTCGTGTCGGTCGGCCTGGGGCCGCTGCCCGCCCCACTCGCGCAAGGCCTCGACCGGCTCGCCGCCGCGGGACATCCCGTGATCCGCTGGGAGCGCGCCTCGCTCGAGGCGGTCGGCGCCGAGTTCCTGCGCTGGGAGCTCGTGACCGCGGTGGCGAGCGCGGTGCTCGGGGTGAACCCGTTCGACGAACCGAATGTCGCCGAAGCGAAATCCGCGACGCAGCAGGTTCTCGCACAGGTGCAGGCGCGCGGCGCGGGACCTGAGCCGTCGGCAAAGCTCCCCGCGGGCCAAGCTCAACTTCACGTCCCTCCTCGCCTGACGTTGAAGGGCGACGACGCGCGGGCCTGGGCCTCGGCGTTCCTGGCGCTGCTGCGACTGGGCGACTACGCCGCGGTCCTGGCGTGGCTTCACCGCACCGATGCCCGACACGCGGCGCTCGAGCGCGTGTGCCGCGCCATCCGTCGTGCCAGCCGCGCCGCGACGACGCTCGGCTACGGGCCGCGCTACCTCCACTCCACGGGCCAGCTCCACAAGGGGGGACCGGCCACGGGCGTGTTCCTCCAAGTCACAAGCGACGAGGGCGACGAACCCATTCCGGGTCAACCGCACGGTTTTCGAGTGCTGCACGCCGCGCAAGCGGACGGCGATTTCCGCGTGCTCTCGGACCACGGCCTGCGGGTCGCCCGCCTGCACGTGATCGGCGAGCCCGACGCCGGGCTCGAGCAGCTCGCCTCGGCGTTCGAACAGGCGGCCGGCGTCCGCGCCTGAGGCTGCCGCGTCCGTCGGGGCACGGGTGCCTGCGCGCCCGCGCTGGGCTACACTTATCTGCTCACGGAACACGCTCTCCACATGGGACCCGCATGCGAATGGCGCTTAGGATCACGCTCGCGTTGCTCGCTCTGAGCTTGTTGGTGGCGGCGGTGCCGCCTGCCGGCAAGCCAACGCCCAAGCCCACTTCCCCGGGCGCCCGTCGCGAGGTCGCGGCCCGCAGGGCGCTCGAAGGCGTCACGCAGCGCTACCGCACGCTGCGTGGGTATCACCTCGAGGGCCGGGGCGAAACGCGGTTCACCAGCTCCCAGGGCGAGAATTCGAACGTCTCCACGGTGCGGTTCCTGGTGTCGCGTCCCGACCGCCACGCCAGCGAGGTCCGCACGCCCGAGATGACCACGCGCATGATCCTGGATGGCGACAGCCTGTGGACCGCGCTGCCCGAGATGGGCCAGTACCAGGTGCAACCGTTCTCGGTGTTGCGAGACGCCATGGACAGCACCTCGCTCGTGCGCCAGTTCGACCCGGCCGCGGAATATGGCCAGCTCCTCGAGGGCGTGCTCGGCGTCAAGCCGCTCGGGCGCGACACGGTGCACACCAGCACCGGCGTGGTGACGTGCGAGCGCTACGCGGTGACGACCGCGCAGGCGGCGCAGGCCGGCGAGGGCGTGAAGGTTCACCCGCGCGTGCTGTGGGTGGACCCGACCACGCGCATGGTGCTGTTGGATTCCGTGCGCATCGACCAGCAACATCCCAAGCTGGGAGCGGTCACGTCGGTGAACGTCACGCGCATGGTCGTGGCGCGGCCCGATCCAGCTTTCGCCGCCGACGCGTTCAGGTTCCAGGCGGACGGCGACCTGAAGC
>CAYQNV010000146.1:0-2913 GCA_964418975.1 uncultured bacterium
GTCGATCCCTCGAGCGCAGCCTCCTTCGGGATCTGCTTCGGCGCGACCGCCGCGACGGCGGCCGCCACGTCGACCGCGGGCGCAGCGAGCCGCGCGAACGAGCGCGTCGTCACGATGTTGCCCTGCAGCACGTTCGCGTTCACGTCGATCGAGAACGGCGAGCCTGCCTTGAGCTCTTCGATGCGCGGCGCGAGCTCGATCTGCAGGCGGGTGCGTCCGTAGATGTTGACCACTGCGTTGCACGCGGGCTGGTCGTTGCGGTTGGTGCTGAGCGCCACCGTGTCCAGCCGATGCGCTGCCCTTGCCTTCAGGATGTTGCGCGTGGCCACCCGCTTGCTCGGAGCGGCGAGCGACCTCGAGTAGCGCGGGCCACGCGAGGGGCCGGCCGCGACCGGCCACAGCAGCTCGCCGATGGTCGGCATCAGCATCGCGTCGAGCAGCCGCGCCTTGTACGCGACCATGAGGCGCCACGTACCGACCCAGCAGTCGTCGTCCGCGTTGTCACGCTGCATCATCAGGCTCAGCCGCCCGGTGCCGCGCGTGGCCGTGACGTCGGGGACGCAACCGAAGTGCACGTGCCCGTGCTGCATGTGCATGGCCGGCCCGCCGTCGCTGTACGCCATCAACCCCTCCGGGCCGTGCAGCTGGAACGTCCAGTTGTCGTCGTCGTAGTCCACGCCCTGCACGGTGATGAAGAAGGCGTCATCCGCGGAGGTGGCCGTGAACTCGACGTGAGCATGCTCACCCGCGAAGAGCTCGAGAACGGGATCGATGATCCCCGTGAAACCGATGGCATGTGCCAGCGCGTCGGAGTAGAATTTGTCGATCGTGCCGGCGTTCTCGCCGTGGAAGACCTGCGTCGTCGGCAGCGTCACGCCCTTGTCGACCATGCTCTGGAGCGTCACGTAGTCGACGTCGGCGGCGGTGCCGAAACCCATTGCGAAGACGGCGGTCTGCACGAAGCTGTTGTCGGCGATCGAGCTCATCGGCGCGCCGGACGTAAGCAGGCCGTCGGTCAGCATCGCCAGGTAGCGCCGCTCGTCGGCCGGTACGTGCCCGAAGGGCGGCTCCACGAGCGTGTTCCGAACGTCCACCAGCGCGTCGGCGAGCGGCGTCGAGCCGCCCGGAGACATGGCTGCCGCCGCGGCGTCGAACGCCGCGCGGCTGAACGTGGTCCCGTTCTTGACGAGGCCGTAGCCCGGGGCAGGGAAGACCGCCGTGAAGTCGTTCGCTGCGAGCCGGCGGAAAGTCTTGATGCCGGCCGTGACGTACACGCTGGCGCTGTTCTGGACCGTCTCGCAGTCCTGCAGGAACGCGGAGACGCCGCGCGTGGCCGCCTCCCATTTCGTCACGTCCGGGGCGGCCACGACCATCGGATCCGGCGTCATGCCGTTCATGCTTCCGGTGCGGTCCAGACCAAGCCCGATCACGACGAGGGTGTCGTACGTGTAGTCGAACGCGGTGCGGTAATCGAGCGTGTCGACGTTCCGCTTCGCGCCCACGGCGCTGAAGTCAGGCATCGGGATCGCCGCGGCGATGGTCGCGCTCGTGCCGTAGCCCGCTGCGCCTCCCGTCCAGGGATACATGATGTCGTTGCGGCGGTGGTTCGCATTCCCGCCCACGGCCGGGTACTCCGTCGCGTGGCCGTCCAGCTGCCACATTGCCCACAGCCGGTCGATGTTGCAGTGGTGCAGGTAGAAGATCGGCTCGAACGGCGAATAGGCCGGGTAGCTCATCTGGCCGAGCCCGCCGCCGATCCATCCGTGCAAGTCGTTGTGCATCTGGTGTCCGGAGACCAGGCCGGCGCCGCTCTCCAGCGTGTTCTGGAACGCCGGGTAGGTGGTCCTCGCCAGCGCCGTGCGCAGATCCGTGACCGTGGGAAGGTTCGCCACCACGTCGAGGCCTCGGCGCAACGGGCCCGAGCCGCCTCCGAACGCCGCCGGGAGGCGCCAGCCCGTGAGCCCGACCGGCCACCAAGGCGGCGCCGGCGTGGGATTCGTCCCGGTGCCCGGCGCGTCGGCGGCGAAGTAGCCGCTGCGGACCTCGCTTCCGATCGTGCCGTTCGGACCGAGGAAGGTGTCGGTCATGATCGGCGCCGGATCCGTCCAGTCCCAGTAGGGCATCATCACGCCCGGCACGTAGCTCTGTAGCTGCTTCTCGACCTGGTAGAGGAAGTACCGGTGCCAGCTGAGGAAGCTGTACGCGCCGCTGCCGCCGTGGCCGAAGTTCACGGCGACGGGGCCCGGCGCGATCCCCAGCTGGATCATCCAGTGGATCGCGACGTTCTCGTCCCACCGGCTGTAGCGCTGATTCGGCGGCGCGGCCGGATTCACGATGTCGGCCTTCATGAGCACGCACGCCCTGACGAAGTCCTCCTTCTCGGCAGGCGAGAGGAACTTCGCGTTCTTCCTGATTGCCATGGCTCCCTCCCGATCTCTAACGCACCGGTCGACGTCCGCCGGCTCGATCCCGCGGCCTTTAGCCGCAGAGTCACGAGTCGAAGCCTGCGGGTAACGATTTCACATTCCGGCGTCGATTTCAAGTCGGACCGGCTCGATTTCAAGTTTGGTTCGGGCCTTCTCCTTATCGGTGCCCGACAACGCGACAACGCGACAACCGCGTGCCAGGAGGAGAAGGGTCGCGCCAAAATTCTGTAGCGGAATGGCGGTTTGCGACGTCTCGTCGAGGGAGCGGCCGCATTACAGCGCACCGACAACCGGCCCGACAACCGATCCGCTGATTTAGCCTGAGGCAGGTCGAGACGCTGAAATCCCACTAGATGGTTGATTCCGAATTGAGGGTGGCGAGGGAATGGTGCTCTGAGCTGGTGTCGAAGTCGGGCGTTGCCAACGCAACGCCGACCAAGGAGGCCGCGTGCCACCCGACCTCGACACCTTGCTCACAGGACTTTAT
>CAYQNV010000147.1:0-41732 GCA_964418975.1 uncultured bacterium
CGGGCGACCCTCCATGGCCCCGAACGGAGCTGGATCGCTTTGATGGGATTCCGATGGGACGGCATGCCCTGAGCTCGGCCAAAGCCCAATCTGCAGTGCCACAGCACGTTATGAAATTCTGGGCGAAATCTTCGGGAAGCGTTGCGTATTGGAGTCGGTTTCTCCGCACCTAGGAGTGAGAGCCGATGTCCACCCCAACCCGGAGAACCCCGATGAAAAGCTCCCTTCTGAAGTCCATGACCCTGCTGGCCTGCCTCGCCGCGACGCCGTTGGTGACCGGCTGCGGGAAGTCATCCACAGCCCCAAAGGTGGCTCCGGAGCCCGTCCCGACGGCTGTGATGTATACAGACGTTCGCTTCGACTATGTGGTGGTCGTCGACGACGGCGACTTCATTGGCGACGGGGAGTTCGAGTTCCGCCGCGGCGTCAATGGCGTCAACACGTTGGCCTCGAAGACCATGAGGACGAACGACGTCTGGACCATCGACAGGCGCCAGACTGTGCGCGGCGAGGGCTCGCGCATCGAAGTCTATTTCGAGGCTTCGGAATGGGACAAAACCATCCTGGGAGATGACGTCCGCGACCCCGACATGGACAGGCTCTGGCAGACCAAGGCGTACAATGTCGCCGAAGGTCTGGGGGGCCAGTACTCTATCACGCTGGGCAACAGCGCCTGCAAAGTGAAGCTCTACTACTCGCTGATCACCTACCGCAGTCTCGAGTAGGGGAACCCTTGAGGCGGGCATGGGCTACAACCTCGCCGCACCCGCCCCAGCTTCGCGTCGAACCTCTCGCGTGCCACTACATTTCCTTCTTGAGGAACTTCAGCAGCTCCGCCCACGACTTGCGATCGGCGTCTGCGTTGTAAGCGAGCGCGGGCATGCCGACCTTGTCCGCCTCGGGATTGGTGAAGCTGTGCTTCGCCGCCGGGTAGTGGATCACGCGATAGCTCGCCCCGGCGGCGGTCATCTCCTTCTCGAACGCCGCCACGGCATCGGCCGGCACCATCGGGTCGCTGCCGCCGGTCTGTACGAGCAGCTTGGCCTTCACCTTGCCCGGCTCCGCGGGGCTTTGCGTGGACAGCGCGCCGTGGAAGGTGCCGACCGCCTTGAGATCCGCGCCGGAGCGCGCCATGGCCAACACCACCGCGCCGCCGAAGCAGTAACCGATCGCGCCGATGCGCGCGGCGTCCACGTGCTCGTCCTTCCGCAGCAACTCGAGTGCGGCGTTGAAGCGCGCCGGCAGCGCCGCGGCGTCTTGCATGGCCGCGGCCACGAACGCCTGGGCAGAGTCTGGATGCACGGTGACCTTGCCCTTGCCGTACATGTCCAGTGCGAACGCCACGTAGCCAGCGCGCGCGAGCCGGTCGGCGGCGCGACGAGCGTGTTCGTTGTGGCCCCACCACTCGTGCACCACGAGCACCCCGGGACGCTTGGGCTTGGCGTCGTCCCACGCCATGTAGCCCTGGAGCGCAACGCCATCCTGTGAGTACTCGACCACCCGGGACTTGACGGCCGCGAAAGCCGTAGAAGCGAAGACGCTGATCATTGCCGCGAGCGCCACGACTCGGCCGACACGCATGGGCACCTCCAAGGTGGGCGGCCCGGCCGGGAGCGCTCGACAGCGCACCGGCGAGACCCGTTCAGACTCGCCGAGGTTAGCAGAGCCCGCGCGATTCTCTTTAGCCGGCGCTTAAAGCGCTGGCGGACCGACTCCGTCGCGGGCTACTTTGAGCCCGTGCGCCCGACCTTCTTGCTCACGCTACTCACGTCGCTACTCGCGTTGGCACCCGGAACGCTCTGGGCGGACGCACTGTTCCTACGTGGCGGCCGCATCCTCACCGCTGCCGATGCCCCGCCGGCCAGGCGCTGGGCCGATGCGCTGCTCGTGGTGGATGGTCGGGTGGCCGCCATCGGGAGCGAACGCGAGGTGCGCCGTGAGATCGGTCGACTCGGGCTCGCGCCGGCCGAGCGCGACCTCAACGGCGCGTTCGCCATGCCGGGCTTGATCGACGCGCACGGCCACGTCGCGGGCCTGGGACAGTCGTTGCGACGACTGCGCTTTTTCGGCACCACGTCCGCCGAGCAGATCGCCGGCATGGTGGCCGAGGCCGCCGCTAATCGTCCAGTGGGCGAATGGATCCTGGGCCGCGGCTGGGACCAGAACGACTGGGCCGTGAAACAGTTCCCGACGCGCGCATTGCTCGATTCGGTGGCGCCCGAGCATCCCGTGTGGCTCCGGCGCGTGGACGGCCACGCAGGCTGGGCCAACTCACGCGCGCTGGCGCTCGCGGGCATGACGCGCGACACGCCGGATCCCAGCGGCGGCCGCATCGAGCGAGGGCCGACGGGAGAACCGACCGGCGTGTTCGTCGACAATGCCATGAGCCTCGTCAACGCGGCGATCCCGCCCCTGACCGCCGAGCAGAAAGCACACGACATCGAGTCGGCGCTGCGTGCATGCGCTCGGCTGGGCCTGACGTGCGTGCAGGACGCAGGCGTGGACGCGGACGAGCTTGAGACCTATCGCAAACTGGAGGCCTCGAATGCGCTGGCCATCCGCGTGGCGGCGATGCTGTCCTCCGACGCCGTGCTGCATGGCGCCGCGCTTGCGGCCCCACGCGAGCCGGGTGCAAGCGGCGCGTTCCGCGTGTTCGGCGTCAAGGCTTATGCCGACGGAGCGCTCGGCTCGCGAGGTGCCGCGCTGCTCGAGCCCTACGCGGACGATCCCGGCAATCGCGGCCTGCTCGTGACCTCGCCGGACACGCTCGAGCTGCTCGCCCGCATGAGCCTGCGTGCAGGACTTCCGCTCTGTGTGCACGCCATCGGCGACCGCGGCAATCGAGGTGCTCTCGAGGCGTTCGAGCGCGCGGCGGGCGGCGCGGCGAGCCTGCGCGGGAAGCGCTTTCGCATCGAGCACGCACAGGTGGTGGCGCTGGAGGATATCCCGCGCTTCGCCCGCACGGGCGTGATCGCTTCGATGCAGCCGACCCATTGCACCAGTGACATGCCGTGGGCCCCGGACCGGCTCGGTGCCGAGCGCCTGCACGGCGCCTACGCCTGGCGGCGCATGCTCGGTGCGGGCGTGCGGCTCGCGCTGGGGAGCGACTTCCCGGTGGAAGACGCCAACCCGTTGCTCGGTGTGCACGCGGCGGTCACGACGCAGGACCTGGATGGTCAACCGCCGAAAGGCTATCGCTCCAGCGAGAGGCTCACCATCTGGGAGGCGTTGCGCGGATTCACGAGCGACGCGGCGTACGCGGCATCGATGGAGCGCGAGGTGGGTCGGTTGGCACCCGGCTATTGCGCGGACCTGGCGGTATTCGATCGTGACCTCACCAGCATCCCGTTCGAGGCGATTGCCAAGGCGAGCTGTGTGCTTACCATGGTGAACGGCCAGGTCGTCTGGGACGCGAAACCATGAGGTAGATCGGCGTGACCGGGGCCGGGGCGGACGCTTGGGCGGCTTCCTTCGCGAACTGGGCCTTCACAGCGCCGAATCTGGCACTACCTCGTGAGGACCACTCGTCGCGACACGGGCGACTTGGTCACGGGCGTGGAAAGTCTCGCGAAGTAGAGTCCCGCCGCCGCTGGGGCACCGTCGTCTCGCCGTCCGTCCCACGTCACCGATCCACGCCCAGCCGGTTGATCGCCCGACACCAGCACGCGCACCACGCGACCCTGCGCATCGAAGATCGCCAGCTCGAGTGCGCCGCCCTGGGCCAGCGTGTAGCCGAAAGCGGTGCTCGCTCGGAACGGGTTCGGCGTCGCGGGCTCCAGCAGGTCGAGCCCAGCCACCGGTGTCGTCGGCGCATCCAGCAACGGATGGACGTCGGTGGTGACCTGCTGGGTGTAGATGTGATCACCTGAGTTCGAGTCGCTGCTGTTCGCCGCGTTGCCCGCCGCGAAGAAGAAGATTCGCCCCAAGTCCGTGCTCGGGGCGTGCCAGCGGAGCGTCCATTCGACCGGTCCGTTGCTGTTGTCGAACGTGCCAATGGCTGTGTGCTCGACGTACCGCCGACTGGCGAACACCCCGCCACCACTCACGATCTGGATTCCGGTCTCACCGGTGATGTCAAAAGTGCCCACGCCCTGTCCGTCCAAAGCGCGCACGGCGGTAAGCTGGAATCCCCAACGGCGCGGCACCGGGAACGTCGAGGTCATGCGCACGCGGAGAGTGTAGATAGTGCCCGGAAGGTAGAACTCAGGCACGTCGAGGATCTCGAGCGTGGCGCCGGTTGCATTCAACGGAAACGTCGTATGGCACGCGGTGCAGACTCCCTCGGCGGCGACGCCGCCAACGGCCGGGGCTCCAGTGCGAGACGCGGGGGGGCCAGTCGAGAACGCGAACGCCATCGAGGCACCGACGACCAGCACCGCGATGACCGAGCAGCGAAGGATCCAGTGACGCACTTGAACTCCGTGGCATTGATGAATAGCGACCTGTTCCCGGCAGGAGCGCAAATCTTAGTCGTGCGGGCTCGCTCGCGTCGAGCCACGAATGGCATCAACCGATCCGGTGGGGTGCGCTTGAGGTAATTCCGACCGCGCCCGCCGGTCAGGAACGCGCCGTTGCCTGAGCACGGCGCGGCCCAGCTTCACTGCTTCCGCTTCCTGAGCCTCACATCCACCCGCGACTCGACCCGTACGAACTCTTCCAGCAACGCGCGAAAGTCAGGGCTAAGCGTTCCGCGCTGCTCCCACAGGCGGACCAGCGCCGCGCGGTCCAGCGTACTCGCGTCGGCCCACCATGGAGAATCCCGCAGCTGCTGCTCGAGTGCGGCGGCTTCCTCGGTCTCGACGGTCTTGCGAGGGATCAGCACGGATTCCGACCGCTTGACCGTGGCCTCGCGCTCGCTCCCAACCACGACTTCCACGCTCTCTCGCTCGGCGAAAGCCTCGAGAGCAGCCTTGACCTGCTCGATGTCGTCTTCGAGCTCCGCCAAGCGAGCCTTCGACTCGCCGCGCTGGATCTCGAGCGCGGTCCAGCGGTCCACGAGCTTCACGCCGGGCTCGGCGGCGAACTTGTTGGGCGGGAGCGCCGCCGCCTTGAACAGGTGCTTGCGCACCGGGCAGATGGACTGGAACTCGCACCAACCACACAGCCTCGACTCCACCGGCGGGAACGCCTCATCCTCGCGGGCACGACTCTCGGCATCGCGGATTGTGACGAGCGCGGACTCGCGCAGCGCCGTGAGCTGGTCGGTGGTGCGGCGACTAGTGATCGAGACGCCGAACTTGAGGAAGTGCCAGATGAGCTCGACGCTCGGCACCTGCCCGGGCCACATGCGTCGCACGCCGAGCTCGTAGTAAGCCAGCTGCGAATCGTCATCCTTCTGCTGCTGCGTAGGCAGGGTGCGGTTGGTTTTGTAATCGTGGATCTGCCAGGCGCCGTCGAGGCCCACGGACAGCCGGTCGATGAATCCCTGCATCTTCACGGTGCCGGCGTCATCCAGCTCGAACGCGATACGTCGCTCGAGCCCCACCGTGCGTGAGTCGGTGAATGGCGCGTGACGATCGTGGTAGTCGGCGAGCCAGCGCTGGGTCTCACGCAGGTGCTCCTCCGGCGGTCGTTCACCCGCCGGCATCGTGATCGCGTCGTGCCACTCGCGGTTCCAGTCGGCAGCCAGTCGGTCAAGCAGCTGGTCGGGCGCCGGGGTGCGCCCGACTTCCACTTCGCTGTAGAGCCATTCGAGCGCATCGTGCGCGCGCGAACCGACGAACTGCTCGATCGTCTCGGGTTCGTCCAGGAGCTTCACGCGTTGCACGTAACGATAGAAGTACTTCCGCGGACACTGGCGGAACGACTCGATGCGGGAGTGCGACCAGATGGGCATGGAAAACTCCAGGAGGAACGCGCATGCCCGCCGCTACTGCCGAGCGCGGTTTCGCGCCTCGGCCAGGTACCCGGGCCTGAGATCGAGCAGGTTAGCGATCTTGCGAGCCAGATAGTCCTCGTGCTGGGACAGGTCACCGTCGGCATAAACCACCCGCCACAGCATCTCGGACAGCACCATGCGCTGACCTTCGTCGTAGTGGCGTGAGATCACCGATGTGAGCTGGTGCAGGTCGGTCGCGTCGCGGCGTTCGCGTTCGGCGGCTTCCAGAATCTCGCGCGAGGTCTCGGCGTCGAGCGCGAAATGGCGCCCCACGAGCTCCTCGATGTGCTTCTGCTCGGCGGGGTTGAACTCATCGTCGGCATGCCCCATCTCGAGCAGCAACGCACAGGCGGCGATCTTCAACGCGCGCTCGGGGTCGGCGGGGATCTCGGCGGACGTGGCCGGCGCCGCGGAATGCTTGGCGAACAGGGCCTTCAAGGCATCGAGCATGACGCCAGCCTAGCGAGCCGGGCGCCAAGGGGCAACGTCCGGCCGCCTCCCGGCCGCCGCGCGCTCACCTCGCCGCGCCGAAACTGCGAGAGCCGGTCCCGAAGGACCGGCTCCCGTTCGTCGTCCTCCGTGCGTAGCGGACGGAGTCGCGGGCCGCTCGCTAGCGCATTCCGGCGATCGCGACCCGGCTCGAGGCGACACGACCTGCCTGGGCCAGCCGCAGGAAGTACAGGCCGGGTGGAACCTGTCCGGCCGTCGCGATATCGATCCGGTGGGAACCCGCGCCGAGCGAGCCGACCTCACGATCCAGCCAGCGTCGTCCCGCGACGTCGAGCAGTTCGAGAGAAGCGGGCGCCGTCGAGGTCAGCACGAACGACACCGACATCCGCTCGATCGCGGGGTTGGGTGCGACGTCAGTCAGCGCGAACTCGGTCGCCCGCACGGGATCCACGTCGGTCGTCCCGGGGACTTGCACGAGCGTCTCGCCGCCGAAGGTCTCGCCGCGCTGCGAGGCCACCACCATCATGTACGAATAGTTGTTGCCCGGCTGGACCGTGGTGTCGTCGTACTCGAGCTGACCGTTGCTACCCACCTCGGCTTCGGCGAGAGCGCTCCATTCGCCGCCCGTGTCGCGGCGATAGATCGCCGCATACGTCCCGGTCGCGGCCTGCACGTCCCAGCTCAGGTGCGCCGCGCTCGGGGTCGCGCTGGCGTCCGGCAGGAGCGCGGCCTCGACGCTCGTGCCTTCCCAATCCAGGAACTGCGTGTCGGCGAGCATCGTCGTTCCGCTCCAGCCGCCATGAAAGATCATGCGGTCATGGATCGGGTCGTAGGCGGCGGCTGCCACGTCGCGACCGGCCGGCATCGGCCCCGAGGGCGCGAGTTGGGACCAAGTGGGAGGGCCATCGAAATCGAGCGCCCACGTGTCGCCAAGGAACTGATCGGAGCCGGGAACCGCGTCGAACCCGCCGTAGATGATCATGCGGTTGCGGATCGGGTCGAAGATCGCCGTGCCCGACCGTCGCGCCAGCGGCTGGGTTCCCGACGTGACGATCTGTGTCCAGGTCGGTACACCGCGCAGGTCCAGCTCCCAGACGTCATTCTTCGCCCCGTAGTAGTCGTCGCTGGTGGAACCGCCGAAGATCAGCATGCGGTCCCCCTTCGCGTCGTACACCGAGGTCATGCCATATCCGCCATTCGGGCGCGGCCCACTCACGGGAAGCGCCTGCCAGTTCACCTGACCACGCAGATTGAGCACCCACGTGTCCACCGGCGCACCGATCGTTCCGCCAAACCCCACGAAGCGTTGCCGCATGGGATCGAACACCGCAGCGCCCGCGAGCCGTCCGCTCGGCGTCTGGCCCGCCGGATTCAACTCGGTCCAGTGCGGCACGCCGTCGAGCGACAGCTCCCACACGTCGTTCAGATAGGCGTACGGCTCGCCCGGGTAGTGCCGGCCGTAGCCGCCGAAGATCAGTACGCGGTTGCGGGCGGCGTCATAGCCCCACTGCGGGCTGTGCCGCTCGCCGGGCAGGGGGCCCTCAATGTTGATCTGGCTCCACGTGGGAGAACCGGCCACCGAGAGCGCCCACACATCATTGAACAGCACGTAGAGCCCGCTGGTGTTGCCATTGAAGCCGTTGAAGAACAGGTAGCGCTGGTTCTCGCGGTCGAAGATGGCGCCGAACTCGCGCCGCGGGCCCGGCGTGGTGGGCGAACTCGTCACGGCCGACCAGGATCCGTCCTGGGCCCGCGAGGGAACGGGAAGGGCCAGGATCATGGCCATGGCGAGGAAAGTCGGGACGAGCGAACCAATGTGAAGTGATCGGTGTTGCATGACGACCTCCTGAAAATCGGGGTCGAAGCAGGTCGCTCCGTCATAAAGGAGGAGTTCTGTATGGACGCGACTGGGCTGCCCGGTACCGACCGTCCGGTCAATCGAAGCTCATGTTACATCTTCGGCCTGCGGGCCGGGATACAGGATTGTTGGCGTCTGCTCCGAGGCAAAAAACGGGCCGGGGGCGGGGAGGGGGCGGTAGTGCGAGTCACAGCGAGTTGCCCACTTTGCCCCGCCTCAGCGGCTCAAGATGAGCTTGCCGATGGTGCCGCGGCTCTCGATCAATCGGTGCGCCTCTGCGGCTTTGGCGAGCGGCAGGGTGCGGCCGATCCGGAAGCGCAGCGAGCCGTCGGCGGCCCATGCGACCAGGTCGAGACGCGCTTGCGCGGCGGCGCGCGGATCGTGCCGCTCGTCCAAGCCGAACGCGCTGACCTTGAGCGAGCGGGCGTACAGATCGTTGGGATCGACCGGCGCCGGGAAGCCACCTGCGTCACCGAAATGCATGAGCTCGCCGAACGGCGCGAGCAACGCGAGACTCGCGGCCTGGGTGGGTAGCCCGACCGAGTCGAGCACCACGTCGACGCCGCGGCCGCCGGTGAGAGCGCGCACGCGTTCGACCAGATCGTCGCCGTAGCGCAGCGGCTCACCGCCCGCGTCGCGCACCGCCTGGGCCTTGTCGTCGCTCGAGACGGTGCCCAGCACGCGCGCACCGACGCGGCGCATGAGCTGCACGGCGAGCAAACCCACGCCGCCCGCGGCCGCGTGGATCAAGACGACCTGATCGGCGCGAATGCGCGCCGCGCGGTGGACCATCAAGCTCGCGGTCAGTCCCTGGAGGGGGATCGCCGCGGCCGTGACCCAGTCCAGCCCATCCGGCAGCGGCATGAGCGCCGAGACCGGGCAGGTCGCCATGTCCGCGTACGTGCCGCTCACCGCGGGTGGGCTGGCGTACAGCGCCACCCGCCGGCCGCGCCACGTCGGATCGACGCCGGCGCCGAGTTCGACGACCACACCCGCGCCCTCGCTTCCCAGGATCCACGGCAGGGGCGTCGAGCGGTAACGCGCGCGGCGCGTCTCGGTGTCGGCGAAATTGACGCCGCGAGCGTGCAGCTCGACGAGCACGTCGCCAGCCTTCGGCGCCGGCGTCGGCACCTCCGCAAGCTCGAGCACCTCGGGCCCACCCACCTGATTCATGACGATCGCGCGCATCACCCGCAGGGTAGCACTGCCGCCGCCGCCGCTCGCCCGGATGCGCGACGCACCCCGCGAGCCTTGCGACCAACTGCCCAGCTCGCGCACAATATGTACTTCATGGCCACGTCCATCGGCTCACGCATCGGTCGCTACCAACTCACAGCACTCCTCGGCAAGGGAGGCATGGGCGAGGTGTACCGTGCGCTCGACGACCGGCTGGGACGCGACGTCGCGGTCAAGGTGCTGCCGGCCCTGTTCAGTGCCGACGCGGACCGGCTCCGGCGTTTCGACCAGGAGGCACGCGCCGCGGGTGCCCTCAATCACTCCAACGTGCTCGCCATCTTCGACATCGGCACTCAAGACGGCGCGCCCTACATCGTGTCGGAGCTACTCGAGGGCGCCACGCTACGAGAACGCCTGTCGTCCGGCGCGCTGCCGCTGCGCAAGGTGATCGAGTTCGGCAGCCAGATCGCGCGCGGCCTTGCGGCGGCCCACGCCAAGGGCATCGTGCACCGCGACCTCAAGCCCGAGAACCTGTTCGTGATCCGCGACGGACACGTGAAGATCCTCGACTTCGGCCTCGCGAAGCTCGTGCGCAACGATGGCAGCCCGTCGCACAAGAACGATTCGCTCGCGGCCACTATGACCGAAGCGGGCAAGGTCATGGGAACGGTGGGCTACATGGCGCCCGAGCAGGTTCGCGGCGAGCCGGCCGACCACCGCGCCGACATCTTCTCGCTCGGCTGCGTGCTCTACGAGATGGCTTCGGGCACGCCGCCGTTCCACCACGCCTCGGCGGTCGAGACCATGGCGGCGATCGTGCGCGATGACCTGCCGCCGTTCCCGCCCGAGCTCGAGCGGCAGGCACCGGGGCTGTCGGCGCTGCTGCGTCGCTGCGTGGAGAAGTCTCCCAGCGAGCGATTCGAGTCGGCGCACGACCTGGCGTTCACGCTCGAGGCGCTCGGCCACATCACGACGCCTCGCACGAATCCGGACGCTCCGACAGAGGCGGCTGCCGCGTCCGAACACACCTATCAACGTGTCTCGTTCCGGCGGGGCTGCATCTGGTCGGCGCGGTTCACGGCCGACGCGCACTCGGTCATCTACAGCGCGAGTTGGGAAGGCAAGCCGCTCGAGCTGTTCTGGTCCCACATCGGCAATCCCGAGGCCCGCACGTTGGGCTTCCGTGACACGGATCTTCTCGGCGTGTCGCCGTCCAACGAGCTGGCCGCACTGCTGCGCACGGAGTTCGTCACGTCATTCGACCGCCGCGGCACGTTGGCGCGCGTGCCGCCCATGGGAGGTGCCGCGCGCGAGCTCCTGCACGACGTGCACGCGGCGGATTGGAACCAGGACGGCACGCAACTCGCCATCGTCCGCTGGAAAGAGGGGATGATTCGACTGGAATACCCGGTCGGAAACGTTCTCTACAAGACGGCCGGCTGGGTGAGCTTCATCCGGATCTCGCCCGACGGGCAATTGATCGCGTTCATGGACCACCCCAGCCGCAACAGCGATTCGGCAAGGGTCACCGTGGTGGATCGCCGCGGCGAACGCCGCTCACTCACCGATGTGTGGGGGACCATGCGCGGACTGGCCTGGGCGCCCGACGGCAAAGAGGTGTGGTTCACCGCCGATCGCGGCGGGGCGGCGCGGGGTCTCTACGCCGTGACGCTCGAGGGCGCGCTGCGGCGTGTTCTTCAAGTCGCGAGCAACCTCACGCTGCACGACATCGCGCGTGACGGCCGGGTGCTGCTCGGACACGGGCCGGAGCGCGCGGGTATCAATGGCCTGCCCCCGGGAGAGACGCAGGAGCGCGACTATTCGTGGCTCGACTGGTCGCTCATCCAGGACCTGTCGCCCGATGGACGCATGATCGTGCTCGACGAGACGGCCGAAGGAGGCGGCGAGACGGGCTCCATCTACCTGCGCCCGACCGATGGCTCACCGGCGATCCGACTGGGCGACGGCTCGGCGCGCTCGCTCTCGCCCGACGGCCAATGGGTGATCGGCTCGCCCGACGGTGGACAGCGGGGCGAGCTGTTCCGGCTTCCCACCGGTGTCGGCGAACCCAGCCCGATCAAGAGCGGCGAGCTGTTCTGTCACTACACGCGCTGGGTGCCCGGCGACCACCGCATGGTGGTCTCGGCGAGCGAGCCGGGGCAGGGCGTCCGGTTGTTCCTGCTCGACCCCGAGACAGGCGAGCACCAGGCGATCACGCCCGAGGGGATTGACTTCATGGAGTTTCAGGTCCTGCCCGACGGCCGCTCGGTCTCGGCGATCAACTATGATCAAGAACACCGGACCTACGCGCTGGATGGCTCTGACTCCAAGCCGATCCCGCATCTCACGCGCACCGATCGCATCGTGAGCTGGATCCCCGACGCCAATGCGCTGCTCGCCTACCCGACCAACGAGCTGCCCGCGCGCATCTCTCGCATCGACCTGGACACGGGCGCCCGCACGCTGTGGCGCGAACTCACGCCGCCCGACCCGACCGGGATCTTCCGCGTGGGTCGGGTACGCATGAGCAAGGATCTCACGGCCTACGCCTACACGTATTACATGCAGTTGGTGGACCTGCACGTGGTGTCGGGGCTGCGGTAGCCCGCTCGAAGCCCGTCATGCTACGTTCGGCGCAGGCAGCGTGCGACCGCACGCTGCCATCCCAAACAACCCCCTCCGCGCCATGACCACTCTCGGACGAAACGACCGCTGCCCGTGCGGCAGCCGGAAGAAGTACAAGCACTGCTGTCTCGGCAAATCCGAGCCCGCCTCCACGGAACAGGGCCGGATCGCGCACGTGCGGCACACGGCAGAGAACGCGCTCTTCGACCAGATCGTGGACTGGACACAAAGCCGCTTCGGTCGCGACTGGGCGGACCCGGCCGTGGACGCGATCGCCGGAGCCCCGGGGCTCGAATCGGACGAGGTCGCGGTGCTACTGCCATGGCTCGTCTACCTCCATCCGATCCAGGGTGCGCCCCCGGCGCTACATTTCCTCACCGAGCGCGGCGGGCGCTTGTCTGAATACGAGCGCGCAACGCTGGAGTGCAATCTCGCCTCGTGGCTGTCGCAATGGGAAGTGCGCCGGGTGGAACCGGGCGTCGGCGTGGAGTTGCTCGATCTCCTCACCGCGGAGACGCGTTTCGTGCATGAGGTGCGTGGCTCGCGAAGCCTCGAGCGCTGGATGGTCGTGATGGGGTCGGTCGTGGACTATCCCGAGGTGAGCGTGCTGGGCGGTGTTCACCCGCGGCCACTCCGGCCCGTCGAGTCCGCGGTGCCACTCGCGGAGATGCGCCGCGCTCTGGGCGTGCGCACGCGTCGAGTCCCGATCGCCCGACTGCGCGCACCCGAAGCCCAGTTGGCCAGCCTGCAGGCCTGGCATCGTGCCGTGGCGGAGCAAGCGAGGCAGGCGCTCGCGCCGCGGATCGTCCACAACACGGATGGCGATCTGTTGGTTTTTTGCACCGACCACTTCAACTTGGCGCCGGGGAGCCGCGCGGAGGTGTTCGCTCGGCTGGCCGCGGTCCCGGACGCGCACCCGGAACAGCCCGACTCCGTCGACGTGGTGGTGTTCAGCCGGCCAGGCAATCCGATGCACGCGAGCTGGGACAATACCATCGTGGGGCGCGCCTCGTTCACGGGGGACCGCCTGATGGCCGAAACCAACTCGATCCAGCGCGCAGACTCGCTCAGGCGGCTCATCGAGCAGACCGCGGGCCCGCTCGTGCGACACCGAGCGCGCGACGTGCGCGGCCTGGGCGAGCTGCTCGAGAACCCGCCCGAGCGGCCGTCCAAGCCGCTCCCCGTTCCCGACCAGTCCCCTGAACTGCAAGCCCTTATGCGCGATTTCCTCGAGCGGCACTACGACACCTGGCCCGATTCGCATCTGCCGGCGCTGGGCGGGCGAACGCCGCGTGAGGCCGTGGAGAGCCCCAGGCTCCGCATGCGGCTGGTCGCGCTGCTCAAGGACATGGAGCGCCTCGAGGGCACGAAGCCCGAGCCCGAGCGCTTCGACGTGGGCCGGCTTTGGCGCGAGTTGGGCCTCGATCCGCTGGCTCCGAGTGTCGGCCAGTCGCCCGCGCCCGCCACCCTGGTCCGTCCGCGCACTGGCTCGGCCCGACGCGGCAAGTCACCGGCTGCAGCCGAGGTCACGACCAGGCGCGCGGCCACCCGCGCCGCGAGCGCGATTCACGAGCTCAGGGTGACGCTCCGGGGGAGCGAGCCGGCGATCTGGCGCCGCGTGCGGGTGAAGAGCGACATCACCCTCGCCAGGCTGCACGGCGTGCTTCAGACATTGTTGGGCTGGACGAACAGCCACCTGCACATGTTCGAGGCGGGCGGCGCTCGATATGGCGAGCGCGACCCCGAGTTCCCGAAGCGCCGTAGCGAGAAGCAGACGCTCCTTGCCGAGGTGTTGCGCGAACCCAACGACACGCTCCTCTACGAATACGACTTCGGCGACGGATGGGAGCACGACGTCGTGCTCGAGCGCGTGTTGCCGCCCGTGCCCGGGTGCAAGTATCCCTACGTGACCGGCGGCGGGCGAGCCTGCCCACCCGAGGACTGCGGCGGACTCGGAGGCTACGAAGAGCTGCTGCGCGTGCTCGCGGACCCGGCGGACCCCGAGCACGAGGAATTGGTCGAGTGGGTGGGCGGTTCGTTCGACCCCGAGGAGTTCGACGTGGCCGAGCGCAATCGCGCTTTCCACGGTGGCTGGTACCTGCCTAGGGACGAGAACGCGCCGCGCAGTAAGACGACATTGCCCAGGCTGACGTCGGTCGGAGCGGGAGGGAAGCCGCGAAAGCACTGAGCGGCCGTGCGAACAACCGGGAGTGATTCGCGATAGACAGAGCCTAGTACGCCAGCCCGACGGTGACCATCGTCGTGGATGCCGCGACCTGGCGGGCGTGCACCAGCAGCTGCGTCCGCAGCGCCAGGGAAACGCCCAGCGGCCCCGGCCCGCCCGCGAATCGATACCCAGCACCCGCACCCACGGCGAAAGCGATCACATGGCGCGAGGGCTCGAGCCACCGATCGTAGGGAGGCGCAAAGATCCCCGTCGCTCCCGAAAGCGTCCCACGCCCGACTCCCGCCCCAACGAACGTGAACGGCCCCGCACGACGGGTGCGCGATCCGAGTTCCAGACCGAGCACCACCGTGGTCAGCGCCCGATTGCCCGGGCGCGAGGATTCCGGAATATAGGAGCCTCCCACGAGATCACCGCCCGCAGACTCCGCGAATTCCAAACCCAATCGCAGCGGACCCGTGAGCGACGCGTTCAACCCCACCCGGATGCTCGCGCCCCCCGCAGTCTGTACCTCGAGGGGACGCACCGTGGTGGAGCCGAACCCCACCTCCACGTGCGCATGGATCGGCGCCGCCGCCGACGCCGGCGGGGCCACACAGCCCAGGCCCATGAGCACGAGGCTCAGCCACATGCACGGCCAGATCATGTCCACTCCCGCAACGCTCGGTCAGCCGAAGCGAATGTAGCACCCGCCCACCGGGCGATGCCTTCTTGGCTTCGGCACGCGCCGGTGAGGCGGCTACTGCCGAGCGCGCAGGCGGCGATCTTGGGCCCGCGTTGGGCGTCGGCGGCGGCCCTCGCCGTACCGGCGAAGGAGTCCGGCGGCGTGGGGTGGCTAGCGAAAGGGACTTGAGGGCATCGAGCAGGACCAGAGCCTGGCCACCCGGGCGCCACGGAACAAAGCCCGACACGACGCGATCCCATGAGATGCTCTCGCGGACGAAGGTCGACCGGCCTGAACGGGAGGGCGACGATGACGAGTGCGACGACTTGCCCGCGGGCCGCGCGCCCGCGACCATGAGATGAGCACTCGCTCGCCCCGGGGCGCTCAGCCGATGACTGCCCCGCCGAAGCGTCGTCGTCGCAGGCTCGGCTTCACGTTCGCGACGCTCGCCGCGATCACCCTGGTCGTGCTCGCGTGGTGGTGGGCGCATCCACCCGATCCGGAGGCCGAGTTGCTCGCCGCTCATCGCCCACTTCTCGCGCTGGAGCGCGAACCGGCTCCCGAACTGGGGCGGGGGTTCGAACGCTGGCGCATGATCGGCGCCGAAGGTGACACCGTGGCCGGATTGTGGCGCGCCGCCGCTCCCGGGCTCGATTCCGCGTGGACCGTCATCATCCTCGGGGGCATCGGCACCGATGATCGCGCCGCGCTGCTGGTGCCCGATTCGCTGCCGATCGGCGTGCTGGCGGTGAGTTGGCCGTGGAAGGGGCCGCGGCAGATGAGCCCGCTCGCTTTCCTCGCGGCCACTCCGGCTATGCGCGCGGCCCTATTGCTCACGCCGGCGGCCATCGCGCGCGGCGTCGAGGCGGTGCGCCGCGCCACGCCGGGGACACGCGTGGTGCTTCTCGGCGCCAGCCTCGGTGTGCCGCCGACGGTCGCGGCACTCCGGCTTGCGCGCCCCGACGCGCTGGTGCTGGTGGATGGAGCCGCCGATCTCGGGCGGCTGTTACGCTCCGAGACTGCACGCGTCCTCGGTGGCGGCCTCGCGGGCGCGATATTTGCTCCGCCCGCCGCTGCACTCGCCGCCCGACTCGTGTCGTCACTCGAGCCCGCCCGCCACGGCGACGCGGCGCGCCAGCTGCCCGTGATGCTCGTGGACGCCGAACGCGACGAGCGCTTCCCGCGATCCTGCGTCACCCGCCTGCACGCCACCTTCCCGCACGCGGTCATCACCACGCACCCCGGCGGACACATTCGCCCGGAGGATCGGGACCAGGTCACGGCGATCGTCGAGGCCGTGTGGCGGTGGCTCGGGGGATGACGTCCGCTCCGGCGGCCGCACTCGCCGTCGCGTGACTCACACCGCCGCTGGCCGCAGCGCGCGATCGAGCTCCCGCCCCACTCGGGTCACGAGCTCCGGCAATGCCTCGACATCGGGCACGTCGGTGTGGAAGTTGACGATGCAGGCGCGCAGGGCGTAGCGACCGTCCACCACCGCATTCGACACGAATGCTTCGCCGCCGGCCTGCAACTCATCGAGCAGTTCGCGATTGAGCGTTTCCAGGTGACGCTCCACCGCCGGCTCGCCGACGCGCGGCCGGAGATCTGCCGGCACGAACCGGAACGTGACGATGCTGAGCGCGCGGGTGAACAGCTCCAGTTCGGGATGTCGCGACACGACCTCGGCGAGGTGCACGGCGAGGCGGATGTCGTCCGAGATCATGCGCCGATAACCGGCGGCACCCGCGTGCCGGAGCGCAAGCCACACCTTGAGTGCGCGGAACCCGCGGGAGTTCTGCAAGCCATTGTCCACGTAGTTCTGCACCCGCTCGTCGAAGCGGTAGTAGGGCGGATGGTAGGCGAACGCCGCGCGGAGCTTCTCCGGATCGCGCACGAGCGCACAGCCGGCCTCGAGCGGGGCGTAAAGCCACTTGTGGGGATCCACCGCGACCGAGTCCGCTTCGCCCAGGCCCTGTAGATCGTCCGGGGCCTCGGGCAGTGCGGCGGCGAATGCCCCGTAGGCTCCGTCCACGTGGAACCACAGCTTTTGCTCGCGGCACAACTTCGCGATCCGCGGCAACGGGTCCACGGCGCCGGTGCTCACCGTTCCCGCCGTCCCCACCACCATAAGCGGCACGTCGCCCGCGGCGCGATCGGCGGCGATCTGCCGCGCCAGCTCGTCCACGTCCATGCGCTGCGAGCGGTCTACTGGGTTCCACCGGATCGAGTCCGTGCCGAGTCCAGTGATGTCGGCGGCCTTCTGCAGCCATGTGTGCGTCTCGGAAGACGCGTAGATCCTGCGTCGCGGTCGGTTCGCGCCACCGACGCCCTCCACGCGCACATCCCAGTCCACACTCGCGGCGCGCGCGGCCAGGAAGCACAACAGGTTCGCGACGTTTCCACCGCTCACGAGAAGTCCGCCGCAGGTGGACGGAAATCCAACAAACTGCGCGATCCAGCGCACTGTCTCCGTTTCGATCTCGGTGGCCGCGGGGGACAGGATCCACGCGCCCACATTCGGGTTCGCGGCCGCGGCGATCAGCTCTCCCAGCACTCCGATGGGAGCGGGGGAGGCCGTGATGTAGCCGAAGAAACGCGGGTGGGCGTTGAACAGCGAGTGGTCGAACACGAGCCTCGCCGTGCGCTCGAGCAGCGCACCGGCTTCCTCGCCCTGCTCGGGGAGCGGGCCTCCGAGTCCGAGTGCGCTCCGCACGGCCGCGGGCGTCTCCCCGGGCGTGACGGGCCGGCTCGGGATCGACTCCAGCCGTTCCGCGATCTGGTCCACCAGCCGGTGCCCGGCCTCGCGGAACGCGGAGGCGTCCATGGACAGTGGCGCGACGCGGCGGGCGTAGCTGACTTTATCGTGCGGGACTCCGGCCCGCGTTTCACGTGACATGGGGAACCTCCGGGTGCGGCCTGGGATCGCGCTTCACCGTCGCAGCCCCTCGAACAGGTCGGACTCGCGAGCGCGCCCGCCGTTCACCGTGCTGAAGACGCGATAGAACGTCTGCCGTCCCCACAACGAAGCGTGCTGCTCGGGAGACAATTGCTGAAGTCGTTGGTAACCGGCGATCTGCGACTCGTGGCACGATACGGCCTTCCACGCCGTCTCCCAATGCGCCCGCGTGTCGATAGAGGTGGTGATCGCCCACTCGGGCCAGGGCAGGGCCTGGCGCTCCTCGCCGTCCACGACCGAGACGAGCTTCTTGAACGCGAGCTGATAGGCGTCCCACGTGGTCGCGGGCCATGCGATGTAGTAGAGCTTCGAGACGGCGTGCGGCGCTGTCTCGGCGCCCTCGCTCGAGAGCTCGGCGCGCGCATCGGCGGCCGCCACGATGGCGGCGGCGGTGAGCTGCGAGATGGCGATGTGGTCGGGATGACCATAAGCACCTTCTGGAGCGAACGTGATCACCACTTGTGGCCTTACCGTCCGCAAGTGCGCCGCGATGCGCGAAACGGCCTCGCGCGGGTCGGCCTGGTCGAGCGCCCCGTCCGGGTAGCCGAGCAGCACGGGCTCGCGAACGCCCAGCACCTGGGACGCCGCCCGCAACTCCGCCTCGCGGATCCGCGCCAGCCCCTCGCGACCAGGATGAACCGGTCCGTCGCGCTCGCCGCGAAATCGTCCGCTCTCGCCACGCGTCGCAGTGAGCACCGTGGTCTCGACTCCTTCGCTCGCATAGCGGGCCAGCACCCCGCCAAGCCCCAGGGACTCGTCGTCCGGATGGGCGAGCACCGCCATCAACTTGAGCTTGTTCGGTTCAGCAGGCATCGGGACTCCTTGGCGGGCTTGAGCCGGAGCCCCGACGGTTCGGGTCGAGGCCGAGCGGCACAACTTACCTCGCCCCGGGTGCGAGCGCAGCCCGCCGTCGGCTCTCCGTGATTCGAGAGCCCGCACTCCGTGAACCCACACAGTGTGGACCGGTTCTCAGGGGGTCCTCAGCACACACCCCTCACGGTTCGATTCGCGGAGCACTCGCCGCGGCACGGGGTTGCGCGCTTGTCGGGGCGACCCGCCGCCACCGGCGCGTCGCCGGCACGCGGCCTGCTGTCCTGTCCCCCGCACGCGGCCGGATGCGCCGCTCGCTTCCATCGACATTCGCCAGCGAAGGGGTAGGCCCATGCCGAGACTGCTCGCAATCCCGATCGAGGTCGCCGACGGATCGCAGCGCACGTGGCTTCACCGGTCGCTCGCGGCGCTCGCCGCGCCGGTCGTGCTCGGTAGCGCCCTCCGGATCGGGCGACTGTTCGAGAATCGCCTGCTCGACGCCGCGAGCAAGACGATCCTGTGCTTCGCGCTCCTGCAAATGGTCCTGCTCGTCGCGCATTTCGCGAGCACGGGCGACGCGGGCGTGTGGAACGTTTTCACCATGATCGAAGCCGATCGAGTGTGGCCGGACCTCGCGTCGGGGCTGGCGAACCAGCGGCTCTCTGCGCTGTTCGCGCTGTGCGTGTACGGCGCGGTGCTCGTGTTCGTCTCGCGGCGCTCTACGGCGTCTCGAGCGGAGCCACTCGCGGCGGCGCCTCGCACGAATGGCGTGGCGAGCACCTCCACGCCGGCCATCCTTCCCGCGCGCAACACGATCCTCACGCTGGGAGACGCTTGCCCGGTGGTATTCCACCCTGGCCTCGCGCTGTCGTTCGGCCTCGTCGCGATCGGCGTGGCCATGCACATGGGAAGCCTCACGCTGATCGAGCGCTTCGTCGCCGGGTTCCCCTCGGTGACCGATGTGTTCCAAGCGAAGCTGCCCTACGTGGACTTCGGCGTGCCGGGAGAGTTGGTGTTCGTTGCGTTCTTCATCGCCTGCTGGACCCTGTTGATCCGCCGCCAGCCACGCAGCGTGCCGTCGGTGCTCTGTCTGCTGGGTGCCTTTTACGCGATCCGCGGCGTGTTCTTGTTCCTGCTTCCGATCGGCAGCCCGCCCACGGCGCCGGCGATCGCGGACCGATTCGTGCTCTACCCCCACCCGGATCACGCGTTCTTCCCCGGAGGGCACGCCGGGCTCATGACCATCCTGAGCCTCGTGCTCCAGGATCGGCGCTGGCGGCGCGCCATGCTCGCGGTGAGCGTCGCGTTCGCGCTGGGCACGATCGTGGCGCGCACGCACTACACGGCGGATGCGCTCGGCGGCTGGGTGGTGGGTTACGCGCTGGTGAGCTGGGGCCGGCGGCACCTCGCGCACCTCGCGGCGACCGGCAGGCCCCGGAACTGGCAATCCGAAGCAAGCTCAGGCAGCATCCTGAATCGCAAAGCCACTCGACGGTCGTCACGCGCTCTCGGATTCCGTTGACTCAATAACACCCACCGGCCCTGCGCTCGCTCCGGCCAGAAGAGTGATCATGACCGGGATCCAGCGACCCAGGACGGCTTCCCTCAAGAGCGTGCCGTGGAACACCGCCCGCTTCCTCCTCGCGGCCGACGAGCTCGGGCACCTGCCGCCCGATACCGGCGCGGAGATCGCCTGCGCCGGGCGCTCCAATGCCGGCAAGTCGAGTGCGCTCAATGCCATCACGGGCATGCGCGCGCTGGCACGGGTTTCGAGGACCCCCGGCTGCACGCAGCAGCTGATCGTGTTCACGTTCGACCCCGCTCGCCGGCTGGTCGATCTGCCCGGCTATGGCTACGCGAAGGTGTCGCTCGACCTGCGCACGCGCTGGGGCCTGGTGCTGACCAGGTACTTTGAGACGCGCGCCAGTCTGCGCGGCCTCCTGCTGGCGATGGACTCGCGCCACCCGCTGACCCCGTTCGATCTGCTCATGCTCGAGTTGGCGACAAGAGTCGGCCTGCCCTGCCACGTCCTGCTGACCAAGTCCGACAAGCTCTCGCGGCCACAGGGCCAGGCCAGCTTGCTGGGGCTTCAGCGAGCGTTGGCGGAGATGTCGCCGCAGTTCTCGTCGCAACTTTTCTCCTCGCCGAAACGAGTCGGCGTGGACGATGCCCGGCGGGTGATCGCGGGTTGGCTCGCCTGAGCGGGAGGGTGCCGGGCCCCAGCATGGCGCTGGCGCCTCTTCGCATCGGCTGCGCTCATCGCGGCCGAGTCCACCCCACGCCCGCGGTCGCATGCAACGCCAGGTTGGGCACGTCGGCGTGCCCGTCCGCGATGGGAACCCTCGCGAACGCTGCGGTGAGCCGTAGCTCCACGACGGGATACGGCCCCGCTCGAACGGCGGGGCGCCACGCCGCCAGCAGGCTCGCGCTCGGACCGCTGAGGACGTAGCCACTCCCAAGAACGCCGGCCCGGGGGATCGGGCGACCCCGCACCTCGCCTTCGGGATGCGCGAACACGCAGCCCGCGCCAAGTGCGTAACGCAGCGCGCCCTGCCGCATCATCCGATGCAGCGTGAGCAGGTTGTAGCCGTGCGTCACGCTGAACGCGGACACCTCGTTCGACGGGTTCGCGAGGTGCAGCTTGTGATGCGTCAGGTCCAGCGCCCACCCGAGGCGATCGCGCTCCGTGGCGACACGAAGCAGGTAGTAGAGCGGCGGCTCGAACGCATTCGTTCGCCAACGTGCCGGATGCGACAGATCCGCAAAGCCGGCCTGGCGAACCGCGAGCCTCGTGGGAGCGTTCCACGCGCCGCCGAGTTGCGTCTCGACGGACCATGAGGCACACGCGCGAGTGGGGACGTGGCCTGCGGCGAGCGCGCCGAGCGCAAGCGCGACCACGCAGTGGCCCCGGATCCTGCGCGTGTCCTCGACGGTGCGCGCCACGATGAACCAGAGATTCCGCACGGGGGCTCCTCCGCTGACACGGGAATCCTGCCACAGCTCCGACGTCCGGGCTCCCTCGGCGACCCCTTCCTCTGCGTCGACCCCGGAACCCCAGGAGCAACGTCATGACCTATCGCTTCGATACCCGCGCCGTCCACGGCGGGCAGCCCAACGATCCCGCCACCGGCGCGGTCGCCGTGCCGATCCACCAGACCGCCACGTTCGCCCAGGACGAGCCCAGCGTGCACCGGGGCTTCGCCTATGCCCGTAGCGAGAATCCCACCTGCCTGGCACTCGAACGGAACCTGGCCCAGGCCCAAGCGCGCGCGCGGGTCATTCGGCAGGTGGCTACCGCGACGCGCGAGCGCGGTGCGCTTTCGCTGCGCGTGGGTCCGGTCGAACTGCCGCGCGACCACCCACTGGCGCGAGTAAGGCGCGAGCACATGGCGGCGCGTTCTCCGATGGGCGGTATCATCCGGCCGGTCGCCCGACGAGATCGTGCCGCGGCAGCTTCACCACGCGGTTCCCTTCAATCCTCGCCCGGTCCAATACCCTCATGAGGCCCTCATGTCCCGCACATTTCGATTCGTCGCCCCGCTCGCGCTGCTTGCCTTGCTCACCGTGCCAGCCTGCACCGCGCTCCAGCAGTTGGCGGTCCTACGCACGGTGGCGTTCGCGTTCGCGGGGGTCTCCGACGTCCGCGTCGCCGGCATCCGGATCGGCGCGGGCGCCACGTTCTCGAACTTGAGCCTTGCGGACGCCGCGCGACTGGGCGCGGCGATCGTCGCCCGCGAGGTTCCGCTCGAGATGATCGCGCACGTGAGCGCGAGCAACCCGTCCGAGAACAAGGTGCCGGCGCGCATGGTGGATCTCGGCTGGGCGCTGTTCATCGAGGATCGCGAAACGCTCGCGGGTCAGCTCGCGAGCCCGGTCGCGATCGAACCGGGTCGCACGGCAGACGTGCCGCTCGCGGTGCGCTTCGATCTACTGCAGCTGGGCAGCGGCGGCGCTCGCGACTTGTTCGACCTGGCGCTCGCCATCGCCGGGCAGGGGTCGCTCAAGAAGGACCTGCGCCTCGAGCTGGTGCCCACCATCGAGACGTCGCTCGGCCCGATCCGCTATCCGGCGCCGCTGGTGGTGCGGCGCATCGCGGGGTAGGGCGGTTTTCGCGAGCAACGTCGTCGCACCGATTGCGCCAGATACGCCGAGGGCGGCGTCCCTTGTGGACGCCGCCCCATAGGCGCGAGGTGGTACCTCGTGCGACTTAGGCCTTACGGACGTTCGCCGCCTGCAGCCCCTTCGGACCACGGGTCACGTCGAACTCGAGCCCCTCACCCTCGGCAAGCGTCTTGAAGCCATCGCCCTGGATCGCGGAGAAATGCACGAACACGTCTTCGCCGCCGTCCGCCTGAGTGATGAAGCCAAAGCCCTTCGCCTCGTTGAACCACTTCACAGTGCCACTAGCCACTTGAAACTCCTGTTGTATCCGGGTCCGAAGACCCGCACTTGCCGCGATATCACGCCGCGGCGACGTCCGGTCTCTGTGACCGTCTCTTCAGTCTATCCGAACGTGCCACCCACAAAAAAACCGCCAGCAACGTCTCTGGCGGATCTGAACGTGGGCAGCTCATCCACACACAACCGAAGACTGAAGGCACTATCGGGCAAGTCGGGTCGGAAAGACAGTTAATTCGTCGTGTGGCCCCCGGCGGGCTAGGAATTCGGAGAATTCGCCACTGAAACCGCACTTTCCGCGGTCGCAAGTGGTCCGAACGGGAGCGAGGGTTCTCCCATCAGCACACGGACCTGGTGCACCGCTCCGTCGTCCGCCAGCGGGATCGCCCCGGAGTCCACCAGGGCACCGTCGAGAGTGGCCTCTGCCACGCCGTGATTCCTTCGCCCGGGGTTCTCCACGGTGATCTCGTAGACGCTCGACAAGTGTCGCCAGCGCAACACGTAGCGGTCCCATGTCGCGGGCATGCAGGGCGCCACGGCGAAGCACGACCCCAACCGTCTGAGTCCCAGGATCGACTCCAGGCCCAGCCGGTACATCCACGCGGCTGAGCCGGTGTACCAGGTCCAGCCGCCGCGGCCGATGTGCGGGGCGTGCGTGTACACGTCGGCGGCCACCACATAGGGCTCCACCTTGTAGCGGTCCACGTCGGCGCGAGTGCGAGTGTGGTTGATGGGGTTCAACATGTGGAACAACTCCACGGCCTCGTCGCCGTAACCCAACCGCGCCATGGCGATCACCGTCCACAGCGCGGCATGGGTGTACTGACCGCCGTTCTCGCGCACGCCGGGCAGGTAGCCCTTGATGTAGCCGGGGTCGAGCGGGGTCTCGTCGAACGGCGGCGCGAGCAACTTGATCACGCCGGCATCGCGCCGCACGAGCTGCATGCGCACGGCATCCATGGCTCGCTCCGCCCGTCGCACCGGCGCGGCGCCCGAGAGCACGGCCCAGCTCTGTGAGATGGAGTCTATGCGGCACTCCGTCAACTGCGCCGAACCGAGCGGGGTGCCGTCGTCGAAGTACGCGCGCCGGTACCAATCGCCGTCCCACGCCTGCTCGAGCATGGCCTGCAAGCGTACGCGCTCGCTCCGCCAGCGGGCGGCACGCGCGGAGTCGCCGCGCGCCTCCACCACGGCCGCCCAGTCGCCGAGGATCCGGGCCATGAACCAGCCCAACCACACGCTCTCGCCCTGGCCCCGGTGGCCCACCCGGTTCATGCCGTCGTTCCAGTCGCCGCTGCCGATCAACGGCAGTCCGTGCGGCCCAATCGTCGATCCGCGCTCGATGGCGCGGATACAGTGTTCGTAGAGCGTGCGCTTCTCGCCCGTGGCCTGGGGCTGGCCGTAGCGCTCCAGCTCGCCGGGCTCGAGCGCCGGCGAATGCAGGAAAGCCACCGGCGTGTCGAGCACGGCCTGGTCCCCGGTGCACTGGACGTAGTGCGTCACGGCGTACGGCAGCCACAGCAGGTCGTCGGAGCACCGCGTGCGCACGCCCCGCCCGCTGTGCTCGTGCCACCAGTGCTGCACGTCGCCTTCGGAGAACTGCCGGCTGGCGCAGCGCAACAAATGTTCGCGATAGAGGTCCGACCGAGACAGCCCCAGCGCCATCACGTCCTGGAGCTGGTCCCTGAAGCCGAAGGCTCCGCCCGGCTGGCAGTAGCCGGTGCGGCCCCAGAGCCGCGAACTCATCGTCTGGTAGAGGAGCCAGCGGTTCATCAACAGGTCGAATGAATCGTCGGGTGTCTCCACCTGCACGGTGTCGAGTATGGAGTCCCAGTGCTGCTTCACCTCCTCCTGCGCCAGGTGCGCAGCCTCCACGCTTCCGAAACGCGACGCCAGCTGCAGGGCATGGGCGCGATTGTCTCCCTGCCCCAGCAGCAGCACCACCTCGCGCGTCTCACCGGGCTCCAGGTCCACCCGAAGTTGCAGCGCCGCGCACGGGTCCAGCCCGGCACCGAAACTCTGCCCGAGCGACTCGCGCGCGAGTGAGGCGGGCCGCTGGAGCGAGCCATTGCGTCCCAGGAACTCCAGCCGGTTGCCCGTAGCCGAGTCGGGCCGCACGCTGGCACTGGCGAACGCGACCCGGTCCGCGAAGTCGGCGTTGTAGGGATTTCTGGCGAGCACGGTGCCGCTCGCCTCGTCCTGCTCGGTGACCACGAAGCGCTGCTCGCCGGCGCGCGGCGGGCAGAGCGCCCACTCGTGGTAGGCGAACACGCTCAGTCGCCTGGGGCCCTGGGAGTGGTTGGTGAGCTGCAGCCGCGACAGCTTGACCGGCGCCTCGGCGTGCACGAACACCGTCATCTCGCAGGTCACGGCGTGAGCGCGATGGGCGTAGTGCGTGACGCCGGCGCCGTGGCGGATCACCCAGCGACCGCCCTCGGGCGAGCGCGGCAGCGGACCGGGCGTGGCGCCCCACACTTCGCCGAGCGCGTCGTCGCGCAGGTACACGGCCTCGCCGCTCGTCTCGCTCACCAGGTCGTTGCCGAACGGTGTCAGCCGGTTTTCGCGACTGTTTCCGCACCAGGTCCATGCGCTGCCGGTCGCACCCACCACGCTGCCGAACCCGGGATTGGCGAGCACGTTTACCCATGGCTGCGGCGTGTCGATGTCTCCGTCCAGCACGATCACATACTCGCGTCCGTCGGTGCCGAAGCCGCCGAGTCCGTTGGCGTGTGTCATGGGCGGGACCTCCACCTCCGGCGAGGGTTCTCGCGACTCCGTCTCGCCGCTGCTCGGATGAATCGCCAGCGCTTCCGGCCAGCTGGGTTCGGGGTAGGGCAGGCCCAGCTGGTTGGCGAGGTCGCCGTGCTCGCCGTTCAATACCGCTCGTGCCGTGGCCAGCAGCACGGTGCGCTCGGCTGCGGGCACCCCGTCGCCGCGCAACAGGAACACACCGCCGGGGCGATGCTTCCATGCCGCCCACGGCCCCTGCTCCAGCACCGCCTCGAGTTGCTCGTGCATCTCGTCCAGGTAGCTCACCGGGTGGTCGTTCAGCAGGACGACGTCGGCGCTCAAGCCCTTGAGTCGCCAATACTCCTGCGCTCGCAGCACCTGACGCACCAGCCCCAAGTCCTCGTCGCGCACCGCGCACACCACCAGGATGGGAAGGTCCCCCGAGACGCCGTGCGCCCAGAGTCCGGACTGGCCGAGCGTGTTGCCCGCGACCAGCGATGCGGGGGCGCGCAGCGCGCCGTCGGTCCACAGCACGTGCGAGGCAAGGCGCTCGTAGAGTTGGGCCTCCTCGGCCGAGATGCCCAGGTGACGCAGGCGCATCTGCGTCTGGGTGTTGGCGAGCGCGAACGTGCGCGTTGCCGCTGCGGGGTCGTCGTATTTCTCGGCCAGCGCCAGCGCGGCCGCGCGAGTCGCGGCGACACCCGTGGCGAACGCCAGGCGAACACGGCCGCCGGGTGCGATGCGTACTCGCCGGCGCAGGCTCAGCACCGGGTCCAGCACCGCGCCGGTGGTGCCCGAAAGTGCACGGCCATCCAACGCCACGGGGTTCTCGGGCGTTCGTCCACGCCCCAGGAAACTCGCCCGGTCGGTCTCCCACTCCATGGCGCCATGTGCACCGCCCTCAGCGCTCAGCACGTGCACTGCCCAGGGCGCCGGCTCGTCGGGCGAGCGCGGCCGGCGGCCGCACAGGAGTGCGGCGCACTCGGGGCGGTACTCGGTCTCGAGGAACAGCTTCTGGAATGCGGGATGCGACAAGTCGTCGGCGGGGGTCGTCAGCACCACCTCCACCAGGCTCGTCACCTCGATCTCGCGCAGGCGGTCGCTGTGATTGAGCAGCGACACCCGGCGCACTTCCACATCGTCCTCGGGCGAAACTGTCACCTCCAGGCGCGTCTCGATGCCGTCGTCCGTGCGTTCGAACAGCGCCTCGTCGGCGCGGAACGTGACACGATAGCGCTCGGGTTCGCGACCCACCGGCTGATAGGCGGCCGACCACCGCAGGCCGCTGCGCACGTCGCGCAGGTACACGAATTGGCTGCCCGGGTCGCACGTGGGATCGTCACGCTGGCGCGTCACGGCGCGGCCGCGCCAGCTACTGGCGCCGCCACCCGCGTTGGTGACGACCGTCGTGTACTGACCGTTCGAGAGGAAGTGAGCGCTCGGGTGCAGTGTGTGGGGCGAACGGAAACGCCGCGGCGACACCGCGGGCAACGCCGGTTCCACGCGCGTGGACTCGGCAGGCCGCGGCCGGATCACGGGCACGTAGCGCGGTACGCGTTCCTGCAGCAGGGGCTCGGTCGCCTGCACGCGCGGATCCGAATGAAAGCGGCGCACCATCGGGGCGCCCAGTACGGCGCTCGCGAGCGCCACGAGGCTCATGCCCTGGTGGTGGGCGAAGAACGCCTGCACACGGTGGAGCCGGGCGGGCTCGTGCGTGGTCTCGCCGTCCAAGTCGAGCGGCTTCCGGGGCGTGAAATCGAGGGCCTCCACGAATCCGTAAGGACCGGCCGCGCCCTCGCGCGCAAGCCGGCGGAAGTTGGCGGCGGCGGCGGTGGGATCCACCAGCGCGGCGAGTGCCGTGGCATACGGCGCCACCACCAGGTCCTCGGAGAGACCTCGCTTGAGGCCCGCCCCGGGAATGCCGAACGCCTTGTACTGGTAGGTGCCATGCGGGTCCTGTACGTGGTAGGCCGACTCCGAGATTCCCCACGGCACGTGTTGGCGCCGGCCGTAGAGCACTTGTGCACGCACCGCTTCGTGGCAGGCGTTCTCGAGCAGCGTCTCGGGATGGCTGCGCATCAGGAGCAGCGGCATCAGGTACTCGAACATCGAGCCGCTCCACGACACCAGCGTGGTGCAACCCTCCACGCTCACCAGCGCGCGCGCGAGCCGGAACCAGTGCTCCTGAGGCACGTCGCCCCGGGCGATGGCGATGAAGCTGGCCAGGCGCGCTTCGGACGCCAATAGGTCGTAGTAGGACGCATCCAAGCGCCCGGCAGCTTCGGCGTCGGCCAGTCGGAACCCGATCGCGAACACGCCGCGCGTGCGGTCGTAGAGGAAGCTCCACTCCATGGCGTCGGCCAGTCGGTCGGAGCGTCGGGCAAGGTCGAGCAGCTGTTCGCGGAGCAGGTCGGGCGAGGCCGCGCTTTCCGGTGCGGGGGCGAGCGCTTGTGCGAGCAACGTGCTCCATTCGGCGACCTCGCGGGCCTCGGGGCCGGCCGGGGCTTCCGCCGCCACCCGCGCGAGCGCTGTGCCCAGGCCGGCGGCACTCTGGCGGGCGATCGCCAGCCGCCCCTGCGCGGGTCCTACCTCGGCGAGCGTTCGCTGCAAGGCTTCAAGTCCTTGCTCCGCTTGGTTGCATAGGCGGCGCAGCTCGGTCGCCGCGTGGGCTTGCTTCGAGAGTGCGCGCACCGCCTCGGTGAGCACGCCGGTGGTGTCGGCGGCGCCGGCGCATGCCAGCTCATCGTCCTCGGTGCCGTCGGCTAGCTCGCGCAGTCCCTGGGCCAGCGCCATGAGGGAGCCCGCCAGGTTGCCGCTGTCCACGGTGGAAACGTAGCGCGGAGCGAGCGGCGCGAGGCTGGTGGTGTCGTACCAGTTGAGTAAGTGGCCCTGGTGACGCTCCAGGGCCTCGACACTGGTGAGCGTGGCGTCCAGGCTGTGTGCGAGTTGCTGCCTGCCCAGGTAGCCCAGGTCGTGCGCCGCGAGCGTGGACAGGAGCCCCATGCCGATATTGGTGGGCGACGTGCGATGGGCGATGCGCGGCTCGGGAACCATCTGCACGTTGTCGGGCGGCAACGAGTGATCGAGCTCGGTGACGAACGTCTCGAAGTAGTGCCACGTGCGGCGGGCCACACGGCGGAGCTTCCCAGCGTCAACGGTGCTCAGGGCCAGGCGCTGCGGCACCACCGGCCGGCTCAGCCACCAGGCGACCGCGGGCGAGGCCAACCAGGCGCTCAGGAACGGCAACGCCACGGGCAGCGCATCGGGGCGAAGCGGCCATACGCCCAGCAGCACGGCGAGTGCTGCCACCGGACCGGCCCACATCTCGGCCACGAAGACGCGCGGACCCTGGCTCGCCAGCAACCCCGCGGCGCGCGCCGCGCTGGCGGCGGCCGTCTCCCACTCGAGCAGCCGGCGCTGGGTGAACACCATGCGCACCAACGTCAGTACGATGGCGTGCAGCGTCTCGTAGGCGTGGTACGCGAGCAAGGTTATCTGAAGTGACACCTGCGCGCCCGCGTTCTCCAGTTCGGTCCACACGTCGTGCAGGAACACACCCATAGGCTGCTGCGGGCGCGGGCCTCCCGCGAAGTGAACCAGCGGGGGCAGCAGCGGGAACCCGAGCACGGCGAGTGCGGCCGCCGTCCAGGCGAGCGGCGAGCCCGGCAGCCACGTCCACGCCGAGCCGAGCAACGCCACCAGCGCCGGCGCCACGAGGCTCCGGCGCAGATTGTCGAGGATCTTCCAGCGACTGATGAGCGGCAGGCGGCTGCGCTCGAGGCCATGGCGCGTAGGCACCAGCGGCAGCACATGAGCGAGGATCTGCCAATCGCCGCGCACCCAACGATGCTGTCGCCGCGCGTGCGCCAGCACGCTGGCGGGGAAGTCGTCCACCAGTTCCACGTCGGAAACCAGTGCGCAGCGGGCGAACAGTCCCTCGAACAAGTCGTGCGAGAGCATGGCGTTCTCCGCCACGCGACCTTCGAGCGCGGCGGTGAACGCGTCCACGTCGTAGAGCCCCTTGCCGGTGAAGCTGCCCTCCCCGAACAGGTCTTGGTAGGTGTCGGAGACGGCTGTGGTGTAGGGGTCCACGCCGGTGTGCCCGGCGTAGGCACGCGCGAACAGCGAGCCGGCGGCACTCGCCATCGTAACGCTAACGCGCGGCTGCAGGATGCCGTAGCCCTCGACCACGCGGCGGAGCGCCGGATCGAAGCGGGGGCGGTTCAAGGGATGCTCGATCACGCCGATCAGTCGCCGCGCCGTGTCGCGCGGCAGGCGCGTGTCGCTGTCGAGCGTGAGGCAATAGCGCACGTGCGGCAGCACTGCGGGGTCGCGGAGCTGGGGCGCGAAGCTGGTGTCGGTCGCGCCCCGAAGCAGTCGGTTGAACTCCTCGAGCTTGCCGCGCTTCCGCTCCCAGCCCATCCACACGCCTTCGCTGCCGTTCCACCGGCGCGCGCGGTGGAACACGTGGAAGTGGGCTTCGGAGCCCGGGGAGTAGCGCGCGTTCAACGCGTCGACGCCGGCGACGGCCGCGGCGAGTACCAAGTCCTCGCCGGGCAGGTGCTCGGTCAAGGCGTCGGGGAAGTCGGTGAGGAGAGCGAAGTGGAGGTGCGGGTCCATGTTGCCCAGCGCCTGAACCTCGAGGTGCTCCACGAGCGCGCGCGCGCTCTCGACGGAGGTGAGGATCGTGGGCACCACGACCATGGTACGCGCGGACTCGGGCACTCCCCCGCGCAGGTCGAGCCGCGGCAGCGGCTGGGGATGGGCCAGCCGATGGACGATGCGATGGAGCAACGCCACGGCGAACTCGCTGGCCGGAATGAGCGCGAGCGCCCCCACCAAGCCCCAGGTCCATGCTGGCGCCGCCGCCACGCGCGCCACCGCCATCGCGCCCGCCACGCCGAGGGCCGTGAGCACCACGAGCGAGCCCAGGTAGAGGGGTGTCGCGTACGTGAAGACCCATCGCTCGAGTCGCTGGCGCAGCGGCGGGTGACTGGCCACGTCGCTTTCGAGCTGGCGTCGGCCGCCGCCGATCAAGTGATAGCCGACGTGCGCCAGTCGCGGGTCGATGCCGGGCGCCTCGGCTGCCTGGCGCGCGCTCTCGATGGCGCGCAGCGCCACGCGCACCTGCGCTTCGCCACTCGGCTCGGCCAGCGCCTCGACGGCGTGGCGGTAGCGATCGCGGCTCGCGAAGTCCATGCGGGCGTAGAGCCCCGGCGGGTCTCGGCGCAGCACCTGCTCGATCAGGCTCACGCGCTCCACGTAGACGTTCCAGTCGAGCGTGGCGCACAGCCGCAGGCTGGTGATGGAGTTGCCCATGGACAGAAGGTTCATCGCCTGCCGCTGGTGCTCCGCCCGAACGGCCTCCTCCACCGTGGTGCCGGCGGCCTCCAGGCGTTTTTCCAGGTGCTTCCGCAACTCGGCGGCGCCGGCGCCGAACTCGCGCATGCGCTGCAGCAACTGATCCACGAACGCCACGTGCAACACCTCGGGCAGCGGCGGAGGGCTCCCGCTCGATCGTGCGTTCTCGAACAGGGCAAACGTACGGTCGGCCTCGCGACGGCCCGCGCGGCTCTCGAGCAGCTCTTCAGAGAGCCGGCGCAGGTGCTCGATCAACGACAGCTTGAGCATGCTGGGCCAGGCCCACAGTTCGCCGATGCTGAGCGGCGCCACCGTCTGGTACGCATTGATGAACCGATCGAGCCGCTGGGCATCGAGCCGCGCGTCGCTATAGCGAAGCAGTTCGACGGCCATGGCGTATACGCGTGCCGTGCCGGCCCGCCCGCGCGTGGCGAGTTTCGGCAGTTCGAGGTAGTAGCGTGTCGGGAGATAGTGACGGATCTCGCGCAGCTCGCCTTCCACCAGGTGGAAGTTGTCGAGCAGCCAGTCGGTGGCGGGTGTGCTGGCCCCGCCGCTTCGAACGTCGCTGGCGAGCGTGCGGTAAGCGTGACGCAGCATGCGTGCGTCGTCGGACAGGCGGCGGAGCAGTCGCGGAGGACCGCGCCGCGGGTGGCGCGCGAGCGTGAACTCGGCGGCCAGCGCACGGGCGCGCTCCTCGAGACGCTCCACCCCGAGCAGCTCGCCGTGCAGGGGGCTCGAGTCGAGGCCGATCAGCTTGAGGCGCGATCCGCGCGGCGGGGCCTCGGCGGCATGGGAAGGTGGGTGGCGCGCGAGAGTCAACGGCCGACCATCCTTCCAGAACGGACCGCGGGAGAATCCGCGGCCGCGATCGACGCGGCATGGTATCCTAGCAGGCTTTGGCGCGAGTGGCCGTGGGCCGAGCGTGCGAATCCCGCCGGCCTAGCCTCACTCCACGTCGGTCCACGTCGGCAGGGTGTGCCGTACCGTGCCGAACGCGAAACTGGCGGACAGCCCACCCCCGAATCCGAACCATCCGAACCGGCGTCCCGCCACCAACTCGCTGCCATTGAGCGCCAGCGCCAGCGGGATCGACGCGCTGGTCGTGTTGCCGAATCGGCCTCCGGCGTCCAGCACCTGCCCGTTGAATCCCCGGTCGCGCCACATCTTCACGATCGACGCGTTGAGCGTGAGGTTGGCCTCGTGAAGGGCAACCAGGTCCAGGTCCTCGAAGCGCCAGCCGGCCTTGGCGAGCGCCGCATCCACGGCGGGGCCGCCGGTAAACGGCACGAGCACGCTGCGCACGGCGGCGCCGTCCATCGCGAGCCGATGCTTGCCCGCCTCGATTTCGTGTTGCGAGGGCGTGGGCCAGCGCGAGCCGCCGGCGGGGGTGAGGATGATGTCGGCCTTGCCGCCGTCGAGCCAGCTCCAGAACTGGGCCGGAGCGAACCAGTCCTCGGCCTCGGGCACCGCCTCGCACAGCATCGCGGTGCCGGCGTCGCCGAGCACGGTGGCGAAGCTCCGGTCGCGCCAGTTGAGGGTGGCGCTCATGCGATCGGCGCCCACCAGCAGGACACGCCGAGCCATCCCGGCGCGGATGAGCGAGTAGCACAGCATCAGGGAGGTCACCCAACTGCTGCACGCCAGCGACACGTCGGCGCCCTTGATCTCGCGCGGCACCGGTCCGGACCAGACCGGGATTCCCAGCTCGTGTTGTAGGAGTGCCGCGTCGGGCGGGCTATAGAGGTAGGAAGGGGTGACGCTCGCGACGAGTATGGCGTCGATCTCGCCGGGCTTCTCGCCCGAGCGCTCGAACAGCAGACGGGCTGCTCGCGTGGCCAGGTCCACGGTGCCTTCGCCCTCGGCGCTGAAGCGACGTTCGGTGAATCCAATGAAGCGCCGCACCCAGCGATCGCTGGTCACGAAGCGCTTCGCCTCCTCGGGCGAGAGCTCAGCGCCCCCGGCGGCGTGCATGCGAATGCGTTCGAGACGCAGGCGGGCGGCAACACGGGAGTTGCTCCAAACATTCGCCGGCGCATAGGCCGCAAGGCCGGCGATGCGCATGCCACTGAGACCAGGGCTCAAGCACGCCCTCCCCGGGTGGAGGCCCCTACGTGCGCGGGGCCATCGGAGCTGATGACGTCAAGATATCCTCGGCCCATCGTGCGATTCAACTAGCGGAGGGCGCGCGGCCGGACCGTGCAGCGGATGGCGCCGAACTCCGCCGACGCGGTATCGCGCGTGTTGTCGGCATCGCACAGCACGCCGATGGCCTCGATCCTCGTCACGCGCTCCCCGAACGCCGTGCGCAGGTCGGCCTCCAGCTCGCGCCGTTCCGTGCGCCGGCTTGTGCCCGGCGCCTGGACCGCACCTCCCGCCACGGGCCGTCGCGTCCCACGCCGAGGCCCCAATCGAGCGCGAGCGAAGTTGCGAGGGCGAGCAGTACGTGGCTCATGGCTCGCCGCTGACCGAGCCCGGGGCGATCGCCGCGCCCCGGTAGAGCGCGTGGAGCCGCGACGGACTCACGCCCAGGTGGTATCCCAACATCAGCAGCGCATTGGTGGTGAACTGTCGGTACGGCCCCCGGCGCGAGAATCGCCGCGCCGAGGTGGTGACCGACTGGCGCAGCCGGACGAGCCGCCCGACGCGACGGAGCCGACGGGCGAGGTCCACGTCCTCGAACAGCGGTTCCGGTCGAAACCCGCCCGCGGCCTCATAGGCGTTGCGTGTGCAGAACAGGCACTGATCCCCGAGGAACGCCGTCGGCAGCGTCATGCGACTCCACCAGGCCAGCGCATCGAGCACCGGATGCGCACGGTCGAAGCGCAATCGGAACGCGCCGCCGGCGACTCCATCGGCCGCGAGCGCGGTCCGGAGAAGTGTTCCCGCATCGGGCGGGAGGCGCGTGTCGGCGTGGAGAAACGCGAGCAGCTCGCCGCGCGCACGCTCGACGCCGAGCATGAGCTGAAGCCCGCGGCAGGCCCGCGGGGCTTCCACCCAGGTCACGCCCTCGGCGAGGGCCGCCTCGGCCGTCTCGCGGGATTCCTCGGACGCGACCACAACCAGCTCGCTGCCGCCGACCGCTCGCTTCGCCGCGTGGACCGCGTCGAGCAGCAACGGGCCCTCGCGCCAGCTCGGCACGATCACCGACAGCGAGTCACCACTGGCCATTGAGCGACCAGTCGTAGTCGAGATACCGGATACGCGCATCGTCCCGGATCACGCCGTCCCCCCGCCAATGTCGTCGTAGGAATGCCTGTACGCCTCCGGCCGGCGACTCAAAGTCGGACCGGTACCATTTGAAGATGGAGGAGAGTCGCAGCTCGGGACCCGGACCGATCTGGTTACGCGAGGGGTCCCCCAGGAATGCGCTGGTCGCCGAGTCGAGCGACGCCTCGAGCGTGGCGGGTGCCAGCGCCCGCACCGGCAGCTCGGGGCAGCTCGCCGACGCGCAGTTCAGGACGAAGTGCACGCGCGGCTCCTGGAAGCCCTTGCGCAGGATGTCGTGTTCGATGTCGTTCAACGACAGCTCGCGCCCGCCGCTTCGCGACTTCTCGCGGAAGAACCCCAGCGTGGGCACGCCGAGCGCCTTGCCCACGTCGAGAACACTCTTCAAGCCCGGCCTTCGGATCACGCCGTGGAGCACGCGCGCGTTATACACGTTCACCCAGAACGCGATGCGCGCTTCACGCGACCAGCCGTCCGTCCGAACGTTTTGCGATGCGGCCAGGAACCGATCGAGCGGGCCGCGATCGCGCGCCAGCGCGCCGTAGTCCACGCGCCCGTCGCGCAGGTGACAGTCGAGCACGGTGTCGAGTGCGGCATACGAGAATCCGGCTGCCGCGCCTGCGGCGGGCCGAGCCAGCGCGAGCGCGAGCACTCCAACCAGCAGCATCACCCCGGCGCGGACGCACGGAATCTCCATTTCGAGCGCCCTCTCGCGGGACCGGCCAGGCTCCCGATTCATGAATAGTCCGGGCTGACCGACGAGTTATCGGCTCGCGCGAATCGGCACGCTCAGGCGCGTGCGGTCCCAGGCGATCACCAGCGCGCGCTCCTGAGCCCGCTGCTCGAAGCTCATCGTGAGCTGCTCGACCGGCTGGGCGATGGTCTCCGACGTGAGCTTTACGCGCACGACGTCTCGCTCCGGGTCGTACTGCGTGCCCCACTGGCCCGTCTGAGCGTTCACGATGAGCTTCCAGCCCTCGGGAGAGGGCAGCGTCCACAGCGTGTAGGTTCCGGCCGGGATCCGCACGGCTCCGATCCGCAGCTCGGCGGAAGTCCGGAACTGCGTGGCGGCGTTGGCTCCGGTGCGCCACACGATGTCCCACGGCACGACGGTGCCGAACACGTCGCGACCACGCCGGAAGGGCCGGCCGTAGTCCAGCCACAGCTCGGCGCCCGCCACCGTGGCGCGCACGGTGTCACGCGTGGAGAGAGCGCCGATGGGGCGCGTGGCGAACGCCTCGGCGAGGGCGGCGAAGTCCGGCTCGGCGATGCGCTCCGCCTCGGCCTGGAACACGCTGCCCACGCCGCTGAACGTCACCAGTCGATGCTCGGCATCGGTCTTGAGACGAAACGCCGGGACGCGGCCGACCGGCGTGACCACGTCGAGCAGCAGCGTGTCGCCGCCGGCGCGCGAGACCATGCCGCGGAGTGAGGGGCCGCCGAGCGGGATCATGACGACCGCCACCGACTCGGAAGCCGCAGTGCGCGCCTGCTGGGCGAGCTGGTCCATCACACCCATGACGCCATTCAGTGACGGCACGGCGCCGCGTCCCGCCGGCACGCGCGTGGTCATGCTGCTGTCGCCGCGCGGCGTGGTGACCAGCGCCGAGTCGCCCAGGAAGTCGATGCTCGCGCGCGACTCGCGCGCCGGGACCGCGGCGCCGAGCACGCGCGTCACCATCTCGAACCGGCGCACGGTGCTGTCCGCAGCCAGCTCCATGACATAGGTGCGGTGCAGGCTTCGCGGGGTGCGCACTACGAACTCGCCGCGCACCTGCGTCGGCGTGCGCGTCACGCGCTCCAGCGACAGCGTGTCGCGACCCAACCGCACCAGGTAGGAGTGAGACGTCTGGGCGCGGGCGCCGGTGGGCAGGAGTGTGGCCAGCAGGAACACGGCGGCGGCGAGTCGGCGCATCGGGTGCCTTTCGCGTCGGGGGAGCAAGGGAGTGTGCGTCGGGAGCGCGAGGCGCCCGCGGGCGCGTCAGGCCACGGCGAAGCGGTCGGCCACGTCGAGCGCCTGGTCGATGAGTGCCAGTCCTTCGCGCATCTCGTCCGCGGTCGTGGTGCAGGGAGGCGTGATCTGGAGCCGGTTGAAGTGCGAGAATGGCCACACGCCAGCGTTCTTGCAGGCGGTGAGCACCTCCACCATGGGCTTGGCGTCGGCGCCGCTCGCATTGAACGGCACCAGCGGCTCGCGCGTTTTCCGGTTCTTCACCAACTCGATCGCCCAGAACACGCCCAGACCGCGCACCTCGCCCACGCTCGGGTGCCTGGCCGCGATGCGGACCAGCTCGGGTCCGATGACCTCCGCGCCCAGCGCGCGCGCGTGCTCGACGATGCGCTCCTCCTTGAAGATGCCGATGCTCGCCACGATCGAAGCACACGCGAGCGGGTGGCCGCTGTAGGTGAGGCCGCCCGGGAACACGCGCTCCTTGAACGTGTCGGCGATGCGGCGCGAGATGATGACGCCGCCCACCGGGATGTAACCGGAGTTGGAGCCCTTGGCGAACGTGATCAGGTCGGGCGTCACCTGCCAGCGGTCCACGGCGAACCACTCGCCGCAACGACCGAACCCGGCCATGACCTCATCGCAGATCATCACGATGCCGTGCTGGTCGCACAGCGCGCGTACGCCGGCGAGGTAGCCGTCGGGCGGCACGAGGATGCCGTTCGTGCCGACGACCGTCTCGAGAATGATGGCCGCGACTGTATGCGGTCCCTCGACCATGAGCACGTTCGCCAGGTGCTCGAGTGCGCGCTGGCATTCTTCCGCCGGCGTCGTGGCGTGGAACGCGGAGCGGTAGAGATAGGGTCCCCAGTACTTGACGGCGCCCGGCGTGGAGGGCTCGTTCGCCCAGCGGCGCGGGTCCCCGGTCAGCCCGATGCTCGTGCCGGTGGCACCGTGGTAACTGCGGTAGGCCGACAGGATCTTGAGTCGGCCGGTGTGGCCGCGCGCCAGGCGCACGGCATTCTCCACCGCCTCGGTGCCGCCGTTCGTGAAGAACACCATGTCCAGGTCGCCCGGGGCCAGCTCGGTGATCAGCCGGGCCGCCTCGCCGCGCATGTCGTTCGCGAACGACGGCGCGATGGTGCACAGCCGTGCCGCCTGCGCCTGGATGGCTGCGACGAGCTTGGGATGCTGGTGGCCGATGTTCACGTTGACCAGCTGGCTCGAGAAGTCGAGCCACGAGCGACCCTGGTCGTCCCACATGCGGGAGCCCTTGGCTCCGGCGATGACGACGGGGGCGAGCGCGCCTTGCGCGGACCAGGAGTGGAAGACGTGCGCACGGTCGTTCGCATACGCGGCGGCCAGATAGGGCGAGGTGTTCAGGTCGAGTTCGGTCATACGAGCGATGGTAGGCCACCGGCGCACGCCGTGGAAGGGGGGGGCCGGAGGTCCCCAACCTGTAACAGCTCCTACGCGGCCACACTTGCGGTCACCCCTGCCTTGTGGCACCCGGGAGCCGAGCCTATCCTCGCCCGCCCCGCAACGCTCGACGTCCGCAGCGTCCCGTTCCCGAGTCGAGGCCCATGGCCGCCCCCTGCATCCGACTCTCGCTCGCACTGGTCACCGTGTTGGCCCTGCTCGCGCCCGCGAGCGCGGCGCTCGCCGCGCCCGAGCCGGCACCCCGAGCGACGTTCGCCGCCCTGACCAAAGGCCTCAATCGCCGCCCCGGGCTCCTCACCACGCATCTCGACGCCAAGGCCGGCAAGCTGCTGCTCGAACTGCCTCGTCCGTCCGGGCCGCGCGGCGAATGCGGCCGGTACTTGTACCTCGAGGGCATCCAGACGGGATTGGGCTCCAACCCGGTGGGCCTGGACCGCGGCCAGTTGGGCGACACGCGCGTCGTGGCGTTCCGGCGCGTGGGTGGCCGCGTGCTGATCGAGCAGCAGAACCTCCGCTACCGAGCGCTGTCGCGCGACAGCAACGAGACCCGCACCGTGCGAGAGTCGTTCGCCACCTCGGTGCTGTGGGCAGGCGAGGTGGCGGCCGAAGCGCCCGACGGACGGCTGCTCGTGGACCTGACACCGTTCCTCGTGCGCGACGCACACGGGGCGGTCGCCGCGCTCAAGGCCGCGGGGCAGGGCACCTTCTCGCTGGACAAGGATCGCAGCGTGCTGGATCCCGCGAACTGCCGAAGCTTTCCGGATAACGTCGAGTTCGAGGCGTTGCTCACGTTCGCGGGCGACGAGCCCGGTCCCGAGGTGCGCGCCACGGCGCCCACGCCGCAGGCCATCACGCTGGCCCAGCACCACTCGTTCGTGCGGCTTCCCAACGACGGCTACCGCCCGCGCGAGTGGGACCCGCGCTGCGGTTCGTTCGAGGTGATGTTCGCCGACTACGCCCAGCCGGTGGGGGCGGAACTCGAGCGCCGCTGGCTGGTGCGGCATCGCCTGGAGAGACTCGACCCCACCGCCGCGCGCTCGCGCGTGCGCGAGCCCATCGTCTACTACGTGGACTCCGGCGCGCCCGAGCCCATCCGCAGCGCGCTCGTCGAGGGCGCCGCGTGGTGGGCCCGGGCGTTCGAGGCCGCCGGATTCGAGGACGCGTTCCAGGTGAAGCTGCTGCCGGCGGACGTGGACCCGCTGGACGTGCGCTACAACGTCATCCAGTGGGTGCATCGCGCCACACGCGGCTGGTCCTACGGCGGCGGCGTTACCGATCCGCGCACGGGCGAGATGCTCAAGGGTCATGTCACGCTCGGCTCGCTGCGGATACGCCAGGACCGCATGATCTTCGAGGGCCTCGCCGGCACCGAGCACACCGGCACGGGCCGCGCGGACGATCCCGTGGAGTTGAGTCTCGCGCGCATCCGCCAGCTGGCGGCGCACGAGGTGGGGCACACGCTCGGCTTCAACCACAACTTCGCCGCCAGCACGTATGGCGACCGCGCCTCGGTCATGGATTACCCGGCGCCGGCGGTGGGGCTCGCAGTCGACGGCGCGTTAGACCTGTCCAATGCCTACGGCGTTGGCGTCGGCGTGTGGGACGTGCAGCTCGTGCGCTACGCCTACTCGACGTTCGCGACGCCCGAGGCCGAGCGCAAAGGTCTCGCGGCCATCCTGCGCGAGAATCGCGAGCGCGGCTACCTCTACCTGTCGGACTCCGACACGAGGCCAGCCGGCGCGGCGCACCCGCTCGCGGCCATGTGGGACAACGGCGCGGACCCGGTGGCGCGCCTCGGGCACGAGATGAACGTGCGGCACGCGGCACTCGAGCGCTTCGGGGAGCGGAACGTCCTGCCGGGCACGCCGCTCGGCGCGCTCGCCGAGGTGCTGGTGCCGCTCTACTTCCGGCATCGCTACCAACTGGAGGCGACGGCCAAGTCTTTGGGTGGGTTCGACTACTCCTACGCCGTGCGCGGCGACAGCTCGGCCCCGATGCGCCCCGTGCCAGCGGCCCGCCAACGTGCGGCTCTCGAAAGCATACTCGCCACGCTCGACCCGGCGGCGCTGGACCTGCCCGAGTCGCTGCTCGGCGTGCTCGCGCCGGTCTCGGTGGACTACCCGCCGCGCCACGAGTTCCTGGCCGGCCGCACGGGCCCGGTGTTCGACGCGCTGGGCGCGGCTGCCACGGCGGCGGACCACGCGATCGGAGCGCTGCTGCCGCCCGAGCGCCTCGCGCGGCTCGTGGACTTCCATCGTCGCGACCCGTCCATGCCCGCGGTGGAGGAGGTGCTGGACGCGATCACGCGCCGCGTGTTCACGGGCCCCGCGCCGGCCTCGCCGCGGCTCCGAGCAGTGCGGCGCGCCGTGCAGGCTGCCGCAGTGCGGCGATTGCTCGCTTCGGCGAGCGCGCAGCAATCGTCGGCAGTGCGCGCCGCGCTCGAGGCGTCGCTCGAGCGGCTGGCGGCGAGCCTCGCGCGCGAAGCCCGCACGGGCGAGCCGGCGGATCGGGCACTCAAGGCCCTGCTCGCGCGCGACTTCCAGCGCTGGCTCGCACGACCGGCGGCGGCATCGGTGGGAGCGCTCGCCGCCCCCGGCGGGCCGCCGGAGCTGCCGCCCGGGCCGCCGATCGGTGGGCTCGGTCAGGCAGACGAATGCGAGTGGAGGGTGACGTGGCCTCGCTGAGAGACTCCTCGCGACGGGCGGCTGCGCTCGCCGCGGCGCGCGGATTCATGTAGCGCTTGCTCATGATCACACCCAACTCCACTCCTGCCCGCTACTATGACGGCCTGAGTGCTGAGTCCCGCGGCGCCGACGTTCACGTGGACGCCACCGGCGTGCACGTGGAGGTGGCGCCGGGAGACGCACGCATCTGGCCGTTCGACGAGCTGGTATTGGTGCGCGGGGACGGCCGAGGCGAGCCCGTGCAGATCGAGCGGCGCTCCACGCCAGTCGAGGTCCTGCTTGTCGAGGACCGGGCGTTCCTCACGGCGCTGCGCGCGGCGCTCCCGCGAGGGCGGCGGCTCGCGGGCTCGGGTGGGTTCCGCTTCGGGGTCCGCACCGTGGCCATGCTGATTGCGGCCGCGACGTTACTGGTATTCGCAGCCTGGCGCTTCGGCGTCCCGGCGCTGGCGGACCAGGTGGCGCAGCGCGTTCCCGTCGAGTGGGAACGGGAGTTCGGCGACCAGGTGGTCGCGGACTTCGCGCCGCCCGCACAGCGTGTCACGGATCCCGCGATAATCGCGCCCGCGCAGTCGCTACATCGGCGGTTTGCGGCGACCGAGCCCGGGGCAGGAGCGCCGTCGCGACTCGTCGTCGCCCGGAACGACCTCGTCAATGCCTTCGCCGCCCCCGGCGGTGCCGTGGTCATCACCACGGGCCTGCTGCGCACGCTTCGGACCCCCGACGAGCTGGCGGCGGTACTGGCGCACGAAGTCGGGCACGTCCACCGGCGCCACCCGCTCCGCGGCGCCCTTCGCCAGGTCTCGCTCCTGGTGCTGCTGGGGATGATCGCAGGCGACCAATCGCTGCTCGGCACGGCGCTCCAGGCCGCCGGGCAGCTGGGCGGGCTCTCCTACAGTCGCGAGTACGAGCGTGAGGCGGACGACGAGGCGATATCGCTCCTGGCGCGCGAGGGAGTCTCGCCCGTGGCGCTGGCGAATGCGCTCGAGACGATCCGCCGCGCCGCGCCCGCTGGCGTGGAGATCGGCTTCCTCTCCACGCACCCGGCGCCGGCCGAGCGTGTCGCGCGCATCCTCCGGTGGGTGGGAACGACGCCCGTGCGGGCCGCACCCTCGACCGGCGTGACGGCCGAGGACTGGCGGGTCATGAAGGCGGCACTCGACACACCCGGAAAAGCGAAGGCCACCCGCTGAGGGGTGGCCATCGCGATGTACGCCCAGCATGGGCGCTGACTTGGAGGTGGAAGTCCTCCGAGGACTTGGTCACAGGGACTCAAGGGAACCGCAAGGGCGTGACCGCGAGGGAACGTCCGAAGGAAGCGGGGAACGAACCGGCGGGCTGACGAAC